>NZ_JAAHHT010000032.1:0-30552 GCF_010672085.1 Okeania sp. SIO3I5 | reverse complement strand
TCAATAGCTTTAACTAACCAAAATATTTTGGAAAAGTCGGCTCTATCCAACTGAAAAATTATTCATTCAAAACTCAAAAATTCCGAAAAGATTCAAGACTCAGAGCCAGAGATTTTCAGAGATTATCTGAAATTAAAAAATCGTCAAAATTCAATAGCTCTAACTAACCAAAATATTTTGGAAAAGTCGGCTCTATCCAACTGAAAAATTATCCATTCAAACCTCAAAAATTCCGAAAAGATTCAAGAGTCAAAGTCGGAGATTTTCAGAGATTATCTGAAATTAAAAAATCGTCAAAATTCAATAGCTTTAACTAACCAAAATATTTTGGAAAAGTCGGCTCTATCCAACTGAAAAATTATCCATTCAAACCTCAAAAATTCCGAAAAGATTCAAGAGTCAAAGTCGGAGATTTTCAGAGATTATCTGAAATTAAAAAATCGTCAAAATTCAATAGCTTTAACTAACCAAAATATTTTGGAAAAGTCGGCTCTATCCAACTGAAAAATTATTCATTCAAAACTCAAAAATTCCGAAAAGATTCAAGACTCAGAGCCAGAGATTTTCAGAGATTATCCGAAATTGGAAAGTAGTCAAAATTGAATAGCCCTAACTAAGCAAAATATTTTTGAAAAGGTGATTAATCTTAGGCTAGTTTATGTTAAATTGAAAAATCGTCAAGATTGGATAACTTGAACCAATCAATATAGTTTTGATAATTAGAATTAAACATTGAACAGTACATACCTCAGTTTTGTGATTCCAGTTTATAACGAAGAAGCTACAATCAAACCCTTGTTTGAGAGAATTTTAGATGTAATTAATTTAGCCGAAATTGATAGTTATGAAATAATTTTTGTTGATGATGGTAGTAGCGATCGCTCTTGGATAGAGATTAATGAATTAATCAAAAAATATCCGCAGAAAATCAAAGGAATTAGATTAAGAAGAAACTTTGGTAAATCTTCTGCTTTATCTGCTGGATTTAAAAAAGCTAGAGGAAATATTATTTTTACTTTAGACGCAGATTTACAAGATGATCCGGCGGAAATACCTAAATTTTTGTCAAAGTTAGAGTCAGGATATGACTTAGTTTCTGGATGGCGAAAACATCGTAATGATCCTCTTTCTAAAAGATTACCCTCGAAATTATTTAATGGAGTTACATCAATTTTAACTGGAGTAAAATTACATGATTTTAACTGTGGTTTAAAAGCTTATAGAAAAGAAGTATTAGACTGTATCAAAGTCTATGGAGAATTACATCGTTATATTCCCGTCTTAGCTCATAGTTTGGGATTTAAAATTACTGAAGTAACTGTCAGACATCATCGGCGGAAACAGGGAAAATCTAAATATGGATTGGAACGTTATACTCGTGGTTTTATTGATTTATTAACTGTTTTAGCAACTACTCATTATTTACATAAACCAGGTCATTTGTTTGGGAGTTTAGGATTATTATTCGGTGCTATAGGAATGACATCTTTAGGTTATTTAGTTGTACTTTGGTTTATGGAAATTCGACCTATAGGTACTCGCCCTTTATTTTTATTTGGAATTTTGTGTATTATTCTGTCTGTACAATTAATATCTTTAGGAATTTTGGCAGAATTAATTACTAAAAATGTAGATGATGATTATGTGGATAAACAGATTTGTGAAGTTGTAGAAGAGAAGGAGGAAAATATTTAGTAGGTAAGCATTCAGCAGTCAACTCTCAGCTATCAGCTTTAGGATTGCTATATACTAAGATTTTTTTTAAAGAAATAAATTTTTCTGAAGATAATCTGCGAATAAGATAACAGGAAGGTATTTTCTATGAGTTGGGTAACTAATGTAATTCTAATTTTTTCTCTTGAGGAAATATTCGATGAAATGTTAAAAGTGCACTAAATATTAAATGAGAAGAAAAAAATGGGGAAAGTATTAGATGAAAATTTCAAAGAAAATTTAAAAAAGATGGCAATTTCACCCGCAGTAATTAGGGTTTGCTGAAAAAGTCTTTTAGTAGGGGTAGGAGACAGGAGACAGGAGACAGGAGAAATGGTATAGGAGCGAGGAGGTAGAAGTAAGAATTGTCTCAAGATTTTTGTGCCCAACTCTTGCTGTTAATACTAACTTTTTTAGTGTTTTAGACTGAAACAGGCGCACTTTTTAAAAGCAAAAAAAAGGCTAAAGTATTTATATTTCAATGGTTTTAGATTTATTCAGCAATCCCTAATTAATATTAATTCTTGGCTGGAAAAGAATGATAAAGGAACCCTGAATAATTTGTCAGATTATGCAATTGGTGGAGGAAAAAGTATGGAAGCTCGTGTTTATGGTGGAGCATTCAACTTTTTAGATATAGATAATTTTATAGAAGTTGTCAAAGCACAGAATTGGCGAGCTAAAAAGAATGTTCAACTACTTATCCAAGATCAAGAAGATAGTTGTTTCACCATGTATAAGCTAACAGATTATTAGTTAAATCTTAACCATAATTGCATAGTAAATAATAGCCGACAAGGCTAACTTTAAATAAAGAAATTGAGCCTCAGTTTTAAGTAATACTTTCGGAGCAAAACCAGAAAAATATTAATTACCACCTAACAAATTTTCTACCTACTGCTTTTCTGCCTCAGACAAATAAGTTATTATTTGACTTTTAGTCTTTTAGTTTAAAAATTTTTAAGTTTATCAGGACTTGATGACAAAAAAAGCCAAAAAATTGTCTGAAGTAGTCAACGAGATTTCAATATTTTTAGCTCTTGCTCTCGTTTTTGTGATGGTGTATACTCAGGTATACTCCAAAGGACAGTTATTGCTTAAAGTAATTTTGAAGCTGCAAACACTTATTATTTCGTTATTTTTAGAGGCAAATAGTCTAAATTATTTTAGGATGAATGACTAATTTTTCCCTCGTGATTTTTTGCTTGATTGACAGATTGGCAATTTTGTGATGCACCGAAGAATGCAAATATAGCCAACTACTTTTTGTAGGTAAAGTTAACTAAACCAAACCTATCAAATATTAATTACCACCCAATACATTTTCTACCCATTTGTTAGCTTACGGGTAAAAAGATTCTAACTACTTTTTACTCCCCCACTTCCTTACTCCTTTTTTTGACAAAAAAATGAGGTCTCAAGCTTCCCCTTTTAAGACGGTGAAAAGAATAAACTTCAGTTTCAAGCCTTATACTTCAGTAGTCGGTACTGATAACTAATAGGCGTACCTCACCAAAGTGGAATCTGCTGTAACTTTGGGAAGAGAGTCTCAGGAGCAGACTTTGATCTTAAGGAGAGTATAAATAATTTAGATCAACAAATATCACACTAGAAATACCTCAAGAAGATACTTCTATTATTTATACATAAAGAGTCAAGCGATCGCTCCAACTAATAAAACAACTATGCTCAGAGGCGATCGCCCTCTAACTACAAGAATTGGAAAACCTAGAAAAAATCTATCCAGGCATTTCAATTAACCGAAATTATTGGAATATACGCTTTAGTCGGGAAAAGATACCTAAGCCACCTAAGAAAAACAGACCTAATAGAGAACCAGGTTCGGGAACTGCTTCTGGATCGTCTATAGGTCTAGTTTGGTTTCCTGGTTCGAAGCTTGTACCTATATGTGAAATTTTGTCTGGACTGAAAACTACAACTATTTCTTGGTCTGTATCTATCAAAATTCCTACTTGCGCTCCTAATTCTAAATACTTCTTTATTTTCTCTTTTAAAGGTTTAATTCTGTCGCTTTGAGATTTAATTTCTACTACTAAATCTGGCGTTAATTCCCCAAAATAACGAACGCTTTTTTTCAGACGTTGGGCGCGAACAAAAGAAACATCAGGAACTTTGAGATTATTATCAGGAAGAATAAAACCACCACTAGAATCAAACAAACGTTCTAGACGACGTGGATAAACCCAGTTACCTAATAGCCTAGTGAACCTAACACCAATTCACTAGAAATAATATCTGACGGACTCATAATTAATATCTTTCCTTCGTCTAATTCTAGTTGATAATTTAAACCTGCTTGATTTAGAGTACCTTGCAATATTTCCAAGTCTTTAACTCTCAGATTTGGCATATAATTTTATCTTAATTCAATAATTTTTCGGTTAATTTTGATTATGATACAATGAGTAGTCTAATAGTATACCGTTTCAGCTAAAATTCTATAGAAGTCATAGAATTGGTTGTGGCAATTTTTATAATAATTAATTTGAGCTGAAAACCTAGAAAATTCTGACTCCTGTAAGGGCGAATAGCCATTCGTCCCTACACTCCTGACTCCTAACCATCACCAAAATATTACAACTTAAATAGGATTACTATATGACTATTAAAGAATTAGAAACTCAACTCTTAGCATTAACACCTACTGAACAAGCTGAAGCAATAGAAATACTAACCAAAATTATTAATAATGATTCTTCAAGAATTACTAAAACTACAGGAGTTTGCGGTGGGGATGCTTGTATTGAGAATACTCGTATTCCCGTTTGGTTATTAGTTAGTTTACGTTCACAGGGTTCAACGGATGCTGAGTTACTAACATTTTATCCTCAACTTCGTGCTGTTGATTTAGTCAATGTTTGGGCTTATGCTAAAGCATATCCAGAAGAAATTGAAACAGCTATTCGAGAGGAAAATGAAGCAATGGAGTCTGGAATATAATCTATGGCATATCTTTATGCGGACGAACAATTTCCTTTACCAGTTGTGCAAATTATCCGAGGTTTTGATCATAATATTTTGACTGTTCAAGAAGCAGAAAAAGAGGGTGATTCTGATGCTGAAGTTTTAGCTTTTGCTGTCAAAAATAACAGAGCAGTCTTAACTTTAAATCGCCGTCATTTTATTAAGCTTCATATTCAAAAACCAAACCATTGTGGCATTATTGTCTGTACTGAAGATAGAGATATTAAAAGTCTAGGTCAACGTATTAATCAAGCAATTTATCAACAAGAATCCTTGGTTAATAAACTAATTCGAGTCAACCGCCCACAGCAATAGATTTATATAAGGCTTGCTGAAAAAATTGGTTGCTGAGGGTAGGACACGGGGACACACCAGACGCGGAGATGGGTGAACAGGCAAAGGTTTCGGTCATTTTATATGAAGACATTTTCTGAAATTTCAGTTGATAATTTAAACCTGCTTGATTTAGAGTTCCTTGCAATATTTCTAAGTCTTTAACTGTGAGATTTAACATAATTATTAATAGAGAGTAGGGAGTAGTGATATGACACACCTAAAAATGTAGTTGTTGGGTTTCGTTCCTCAACCCAACCTACTAGCTGAATCCTTACATTAATACTATACAAATAATTATAATTCTGACTGATAAAACAAGCCTCTACTAATTATAATTTATCTGAAAAATCGCCCATTCTCCTTCCTGATCCAGAACTTTTCCCTTAATATCTCCATGCCAGTCAACCCTAGTCAAAATATATTCAGCTCCATATTTTTTCGCCACATTAACTAATTCTTTTTCCGTCTGTTGCGGAAACAAAATTTCCATACCAATAATTATAATTATGACTGATAAACCAACCCTCTACTCATCAGAATTTATCTGAAAAATCGCCCATTCTCCTTCCTGATCCAGAACTTTTCCCTTAATATCTCCATGCCAGTCAACCCTAGTCAAAATATATTCAGCTCCATATTTTTTCGCCACATTAACTAATTCTTTTCCCGTCTGTTGCGGAAACAAAATTTCCATCGCTCCTACCGCTAATTTATCACTCAAAGGAACGCCAAAAACGTCTTCCATCCGATTTTTCCACTCTTTAATTCCCCTATCAGTTTGCGGAAAATGTTTAAAGTCAACAATAACCGCTCTCTCTGAAAAAAATTGAAAATTTGACACAAAAGGAGGAATTAAAATTACATCATCTTTATGGCTAATCTCCCTAAATCTTAAAGCTAGTTTCGTAACTTCATCTTGGGGAACTCGATTAAACTTTACCTGTTGTTCAAATACCTCCAAAATTTTTCCAGGCAATGCCTCAAATAATCCTAAAACAAATACTAAACTTGTAGCGATCGCTAAACTATAAGTCATTAACTTTTTCAGAGATATCCCCACATCAACCTCATCCAAAATAAACGGAAATACCAATACAAAAAACAAACCAGGCATCACAAACAAACGATTAACAATTAAATCTATCGGCGGATGTAACAAGTAAAATATTAACCCTCCTAACAGCATCAAAAAAACAATTAATTTGTAATTCCATCTTTCCAGAAAAAATAATCCCAAGGATAAGATAAAAAAGCAAATGCCCTGATAAGGTACAGGCAAAATCAGAGAAATTATCAACAGTAAACCCACCCCTAAATTTTCCTGTTGATATAACTGATTAACCAAAACCCCCACAACAATAAATATCATCAACTGAGCAAAAGGAACAGTTCTTGCCAACTGTAACTTAGCAAATAAAGCTAAGGGGTAAACTTCTACAAAAATGTAACCTAAAAACAAAGCAAAAATTGACTCAGCAATAATCAGATAAAACTTCCATTTCTCTAGACATCTCACATCAGTCAAACTTAAATCTTTTTCCCTAACTTTTTTTTCTTTTATCTTTCCTATTTCTACCTCTGGAAAAGGATATCTGTGGTCAAAATTTTTCTCTGTTCTCGACTGCTGCAAATCTTCCGATTTAGGAATATTAATTTTGTGAATACACAAACAACCGCCCAGAAAAAAACAGATAAAATCTAACCTACTTTTCCAATTCCAATAAGCAGAAATAATATGATGAGGATTCCTTACCCAACCGTAAATAAAAACAAATTCTTCATTAATTAATTTATTAGTGCTAGTCGTTCCAGTTAATACCATTGGCAGATAAACTAAACAAGCCAAACCAAATAAAATAATTAACGGTAGAATTACCAAAAAAATAGATTTATCCCGAAGCAAGCAATTCATCAATTTAGTAATACTTTTAACTTGGAAATTTTGACTTTTTACTTCTCCGAAGGGGTTGACTTTCCCAAAGCATTTAACTTGTTTAACCTTCTGATTTTTCATTGCCTCAACTAACATAATAGGAATTAATTGAGTAATACTTTTAACTTTTAACTTTTGACTTTTGACTTCCCCGAAGGGGTTAACTTCTCCCCAGAAATTAAATTGTTTCAGATTCCGATATTTTATTGCCTCAATTAACATAATAGGAATCATCATAATTCCCGGCAAAACGCCAACCAAAAATTGTAAAATTGAAGCAATACCAAAAAAGAAATAAGCAATTATCCATTTTTGCCGAAAACAGAAATAAAATCCCCAAACTGTCAAACTCATGGCAAATGTAGCAGGTATAGGAGTATTAGGAAAAAGTTTTAAATATCCAATTAAAGTGTAGGATGTTAAACTCAGAAAAATTAAAACTGCTGCTGAAAGTTTCGATGGAGTAAAAATTTTACTTATGGCAGATAAACCCCAGATAAAACTAATAAATGAAATTAGATAATAAATCAAATATGTAAGGGAGATATTGCCAGTAACTTTGCTGAAAAAATAAACCAAATATTGATAGTAATATCTGGGAGTAAACTGCAACATTTCCTGAACATAGTAATCATTTGTATAGAGTTCAGGATTCAACATTGATTTAATTTGAGGAACGTGAGTGTAATGATTTCCCACGGGAAAAGTATATCCTCTGGCAATGAATGAACCAAGAATTATCAAGGTAAATAGAGATAGAGAAAAATGCCAACTATATTTTTTAAACTGCCACATTTGTTGTTAGGGAAAGAATAAGATAAGAAGGAATAAGAAAAATTGTAAGCATTTCTGTTCCAGAATCCTCTACAATCAGAAATATTTTTGTAAGCATTCAGCCGTCAGCTATCGGCTAATAGCTCAATGCTTAAAGATTTTTATCTTGTGGAACTCCCAAAAAATGCTGGCTTTCTCCTCCCTGATCAAAATCCTTTCATCCATTATCCTTCGGTCAAAACCCCAAATATTTTCATTTTCTGAAGCTCTAAAAATTGCCAGGGTTTGTCGGCTGCATCTTTGTCAAAATTGTGATATTATAAATATTAACTGGGGTTACTCGTCTATACACATGACTTTTTATTCAACGCAAATTGCTAGGTAATAGATAATAGCTCAGACTTCAGGAAATTTTCACCCAACAGCCAGATCGGGAATATTTTCATCAAGAGTAGCTTCCCAAAAAATACTGGCTTTTCCCTGATCAAAATCCTTTCATCCATTATCCTTCGGTGCAAAACCCCAAATATTTTCATTTTCTGAAGCTCTAAAAAATTGCCAGGGTTTGTCGGCGGCATCTTTGTCAAAATTGTGATATTATAAATATTAACTGGGGTAACTCGTCTATACACATGACTTTTTATTCAACGCAAATTGCTAGGTAATAGATAATAGCTCAGACTTCAGGAAATTTTCACCCAAAAGCCAGATCGCAAATATTTTCATCAAGAGTAGCTTCCAAAAAAAATACTGGCTTTTCCCTGATCAAAATCCTTTCATCCATTATCCTTCCGTGCAAAGCCCCAAATATTTTCATTTTCTGAAGCTCTAAAAAATTGCCAGGGTTTGTCGGCTGCATCTTTGTCAAAATTGTGATATTATAAATATTAACTGGGGTAACTCGTCTATACGCATGACTTTTTATTCAACAAAATTTTTTAGGTAATAGGTAATAGCTCAGACTTCAAGAAATTTTCACCCAAGAGCCAGATCGGAAATATTTTCATCAAGAGTAGCTTCCAAAAAAAATACTGGCTTTTCCCTCATCAAAATCCTTTCATCCATTATCCTTCGGTGCAAAACCACAAATATTTTCATTTTCTGAAGCTCTAAAAAATTGCCAGGGTTTGTCGGCTGCATCTTTGTCAAAATTGTGATATTATAAATATTAACTGGGGTAACTCGTCTATACGCATGACTTTTTATTCAACAAAAATTTTTAGGTAATAGGTAATAGCTCAGACTTCAAGAAATTTTCACCCAAGAGCCAGATCGGGAATATTTTCATCAAGAGTAGCTCCACAAAATGCTGGCTTTTCCCTCATCAAAATCCTTTCTATAGAGCTTGTAACATTAATACAGGTAAAATATATATAGATTTATTCAAAAATATTAAAAATAGTATAAAAAAAATTTAATGCCTTTCCCAGCAGAAAGTCCTTGCCTAAGTATAGCGATCGCCCGCCTGAACATCCCAGAAGCCAATCACTTTGCAACCTGGGTCATGCAGGCTCCTTTCCAACGGGGATATGTCCACCATGACCAAGTATGGCCAGAAACCTTATCCAAAGCTTGGCAAGCTTGGTTAGAAATCTTCTCTCCCCAAAGTTTACCTGCCATTCCAATAGGTACACCCCAACCCGCCTTAGCATCAACCCCAAATATTCATCCTGCCCCTAAATCTGGAGTCAAAATAAATCTTACCAGTCGCCTAATGCAAAATTTAGGCATTAGTCTGTGGCAGTGGCTATTTCAAGGAGAAATAGCTCATAGCCTCCACCAAAGTCAAGGTATTGCCATTGGCCAAGAATTGCCCTTACGAGTAAGATTAGATATTCGCGAGCCAGAATTAATCGCCCTACCCTGGGAAATCATGCAACCAGGAATTGCTTTACCCGCCTTTTCTCTAAGTCGGGAAATTTTGTTCAGTCGTACCACAAGCGATGTTAACTCCTTACGCAGCCAACCACCTTCCCAATTTCTAAATATTCTCTTGGTAATTGGGGAAAATAGCCCTAAAGGACAATCCCTCACAACTAATGGCCATCAATCCCTAATTCCATCCAAATTAGAACTGGAACAAGAAGCAGCCCAACTAACTGAGGTGTTGAAAGCTCGTAATATCACAAATCCTAATTCACCCAGAGTTAATCCTACAATTCCTTGTAGAGTAGATACACTAATTCAACCCACTCCAGAAGAATTAATTTCCTATCTAGATAAAAAAACTTATAATGTATTTTTTTATGCCGGTCACGGTACACCAGGGCCAGATGGTGGTTGGTTATTTTTGGCCCCTGAAACAACCCTCAATGGTACCGAGTTAGCACAAATTTTAGTTCGTAATGGAGTAACCCTCGCAGTATTCAATGCTTGCTGGGGAGCGCAACCAGCTACAGAGCGTCTATCTTCCGGTGAAGTCCAGGCAATACCACGTAGTAGTCTAGCAGAAGTATTAATCCATCATGGAGTACCTGCCGTTTTGGGGATGCGAGATGAAATTGCCGATCAAGAAGCTTTAAGTTTTATTCAAGCTTTTGCTCAAGGTTTAACAGAAGGAATGTTGATAGATCAAGCAGTAGCAGTAGCAAGACAACAGTTATTAACTCTCTACAGATTTAACCAACCAGCTTGGACTTTGCCAGTATTGTATATGCACCCGGAGTTCAATGGTCAATTAGTTCAAGTATTTGATGAATTAGTAACTCAACTACCTACTAACTCTCCGACTTGGATTAGTAGTCACACTTCTAGAGCTTTTTTACGTTCTCAAGATGATGATAATCAAGTTTGGCCAATTTGGGTGGGTACCCTCGCGGTTGGACGTTCTCAGGAAAATGATGTAGTGATTTGGGAGCGGTGGGTTTCCCAAAAACACGCGGAAATTTTTTGTCGTTGTTTATCAAATGAAGAGGTTGAAAGCACTTATTTTTTACGAGATATTTCTCGTTTCGGGACTTTAATTTATCAGTCTGATAGTTGGCAAAGAATACATCGTGATGAGGTTGCTATACGATCAGGAACACTGTTAAAATTTGGCAGTTCTCAAGGTCAAGCTTTTGAGTTTGTGATTGAAACAACAGAAGACCTTACCAATGGATAATGGATAATGGATAATTGATAATTAATCGAATCTAGGTTTAAAATCTCTCCTTTTAAATAGGTAATTCTCAAAAATAATTATCAATTGTTAAAGAGGTAATTATCCATTATCAATTAGTGAATTAGCTAATCTAAACTGGATTACGGAATTAACTAGGTTACTCCTGTAGCTAAGTAAGTAGCCAAATAATGGATAATGGATAATTAATAATGGATAATTAATAATTAATAATTAATCCCTAGAGGTTTAAAGCCTCCCCTTTTAAATTGATAATTAGAGATAGTTTTCATTATCCATTAATTATGTATACCTAAGAATAAAATTATGAATAATCAGCCTTCCCATTCTGAATTTTCTCCTAATAATGCCTCTAGTGAGGTAGAATTAGATTTATTAAGTGCGATCGTTATGGATGATATTGCTTATCCTTGGAATCCTGAAGCACCAGAATCAGATGCTTATTTTAATTCTATCGAACAAGAGCTACCTTTGTCTGATTTATTTAATGATGTAGAAATGACTTCCGCTTGCCAAAATTTTTATAGTCAAACTGAGAAACTTTGGCCAATTATTGATACTCAGAATGCTTTATATAAAAAATTTGCAGGTCTTGCTCCCAAGAATTTACTCAATAAGTTAGGCAAGATTGCTATTAATATTGTCGATCAAGTGAATCGTTTAGGTTCTACTTTATCTCTCTCAGATCAATTGGTACATTGTGTCAGCGAAGTTCTACCTGGTTGGGATCTGGAAGATTTGGAAGTAATGGCGCGTCCTCTTGCTTACTCCATGCGTGGAGATAGAGATGATGCGGTAGAAAATACTTTAGCAACAATACAACCTGTTGATTGGTATGATTTATCGGAAGTTGAACAAGCACGGTTGAGTTTAGCGATCGCGCTCTATGCTATATCTCAAGTCAGTAGTTAATTTTTTTATTCGTAAATTCTATATCATCATCACTCATAACAGTTTTCATTTTTTTTTATATACTCGCCTTTTATCTCTACCCAAACCTCCTGGTTAACTAGGGATAAAAGGCGTTAATTTTTTTCACCTACCCCTAATCCCTCTTTTCTGGAAAGGTAGTGATATTAGGAAAAATAAAAATTAGGTGTAGATAGGATTGCTGCTTCTTGAGGAGAACTTAATTCTTCTGTGGGAGCAGGTGCTGCGAGATCGTCTGGTAGAAATATACGAGCGCTGACTGCCACCATAGCAATTAAAAATATGATTACCACGAGAAAAGGAGCAATATATTGACGAAAAATTTGCATAGTTGTTTTTGAGTATCTCAAGTTAAATTTACTAAGGTAATTATAATTGATATTGTTGCTAGTGGTAAAATTATCAATAAATGAGAGCAAGTTTTAAATATTTCAAATATAGTAATCGAAGCAAAGATTAGGACATTTCTAAATTCTGTTTGCGCAGCATTCCGTAGGAAAATCCTTTGATAGTTTACTATTCCCTATTCCCTATTCCCTATTCACGCTTCGCGTAGCGCTATACAACTTTGCTCCGAGAACTTTTATCTTGATAAATTTTTCATTTGTACAATTTTTGATAGCTTTAAAATTTGTTCTGGTTTATTGACAGTAAGTTCCATTATTTCTAACCATTGAGAACCAATTAAAAATTCAGGGACTTCCTGACCAACGTGAACTGGTATTGTCATTTGTTCTCCATCAATAATTATCAAACCTTGATGGATATCAAATGTCTCATTCCCTTTGGCAGTTTTCATTTCTATGTCAGGTGCAACTAAAGGCCACTGCAAGGCTTCTAAATCTTGAGAATTAATGGCTAACCATCCTGTGGTAAAACCAGTATCTAACAGAGTCTCTACCAAAAATTTCTCTCCAGTTACAGTAACTAATTCTATTTCAAAAAATAATTCGCCGTTATTTCCAAATTTACCTAACATGGTATTCTGCCACAAGCTCCTGTTTCATTCAGTCTATAAATAGTAAGTTGGACTTTACCATCTGGGTAATGGCTGCGGACTGTTTGAATTAAGTTTTCTAACGATGAGTCGATCATATATTCTTCTGTTTCTGGATCGACTGCTATAAAATAGTTGTAATATTTGTCTATTAATTGAGGGCGAAGTTTTTCAAAGACTGGTCGGGAACGGGCGCGAAATTCAGCTTTGATAGCTTTGCGTCTGGCTATTTCTTCAGGAGGTAATGTCTTTCCCGGGAATAATCTTGTCCGAAATTTTTGAGGTTTTTTTGGTTGAGCGATCGCTTCTTTTTCTATATCCATGATTAATAATTCCTAAATTGTCTGTGTGAACTTATTTACAGCAATGCATGAGGATGGTAAGGTACAGTGTAACACAGCCTTCAAGGCTGTAACAACCTGGAAGGTTGTGTTACCAAAATTAATAGTAAAGCTTTGTACCTCAGGCGCCTCCGAAACTACTGTAATATGAATTATAAATGATTAATTATCAATTATCAATTATCAATTATCCATTATCAAAATGCCATCACCATTTCCAGGAATGGACCCCTATCTAGAAGGTTATCTCTGGCCTGATGTCCACAATGCTCTGGCTAACAAAATTCGACAGCAACTGACTCCCCAACTTCGCCCCCGCTATGCTGCACGACTTGAAGTCTATGTTGTTGAGGATAATTTTCCAGAAAGCGAAGTTGGCATCCTTTATCCAGATGTGGAAGTTATGCAACTGCGACAACCTAAAACAACAAATATTACTCCGGGTACAGCGACTGCACTGACTCCACCTCTATCCCTACCTATTTTTCAACCTGTTCCGGTTCGCTTGAGTAATGTGCAGATTCGAGATACTGCTCAAAATATTTTGGTAACTTCCATTGAAGTGCTTTCCCCAGTCAACAAGCGCGAACCTGGTCTCAAAAAATATAGTCAGAAACGAAGAGGACTTTATGAAGCGGGGGTTCATCTAGTAGAAATAGATTTTTTGCGTCGAGGTACTCGCCCCTTTGCTCATCCTCAAATGCCAGAGGTTGCTTATGCTGTTGCTTTGACTCGTTCCCATGCTAATGTTATGGATGTTTGGCCTTTAAAGTTGCCGGATTTATTGCCTACTATTCCGATTCCGTTGCGATCGCCCGATCCAGATGTTGTTCTCAATTTGTCTGCTGCATTGAATGAGATTTATGATGAAGCTGCCTATGATTTATCTATAAATTATCAGGAAGTACCGCCGCCACCTGTTTTGTCTAAGGAGGAAAGGGGGTGGATAGAAAGTGTATTGGGTAGTTATTGATACAGGGCTTTCTACTGTTATTAGGTATACGCTGAAGCGGGATTAATGGAAACACAACTCCTATAATAGAGAAAAAGGCTAACCACCATTCTCTAGTGCTTCACCCGAAGTGGAATTAATGGAAACATAGAAATCGGTTTAATAAAAATTGAGGTTTTTAGCTCTAGTACTTCAGCCGAAGTGGAGGCTACAGTCGTTACCTCCACCATAACTCGCCTTTGAGTTTTACTCCGAAATTAACAACTGCTCAAATTCATCAAGGGAAAGAATCACAAGAGCTTGAATGTGAAGCCGATCCAAAAATGCTACATTGTCAATCTTATTAATAGCATAGACCATCAATTTTGGAAGTTTCTGGAACCTGAACTCTAAGACTCGCAACAAGCACTCGCGGGCTTTGTTCAAGGCTCCCCGATGGGTTCCCCGTCGCATGGCTCGTGTTTCTATAGCAGTGTTACTGGGAATAGTTTTAGTCATTGTTCCACCCAGAGTTTCCACACCCAAAGATAGAGGAGTAAAGTCTAACAAGAGGATATCTTTAACTTCACCTGCTAATACACCAGCTTGGATAGCAGCACCAACAGCTACCACTTCATCAGGGTTCACACTTTTGCTTGGTTCTTCACCTAAGACTGCCTTGACAATTTCTTGAACTGCTGGAATTCGAGTGGAACCACCAACTAATACTACTTCGTCAATAGCTTTTGCACCTAACGTGGCATCCCGGATAGCATTTTCTACAGCAATTCGACAGCGATCGATGAGGTCGAAACATAGACCTTCAAACTCTGCTCTGGTAAGGGTTAGCTCCAAGTGTTTAGGCCCATCTTTGTTAGCAGTAATAAATGGTAGGTTAATTTCTGCTTGGGTAACGCTGGAAAGTTCAATCTTGGCTTTTTCTGCTGCTTCTGTTAAACGTTGTAGTGCTTGTTTATCTGTACGAAGTTCTATATCTTCTGCTTTCTTGAACTCAGTAGCCAGATAATCAACAATTTTCTTATCAAAGTCATCACCACCAAGGTGAGTATCGCCAGAAGTCGCTAATACTTCAAATACACCGTCACCTACTTCTAGGATAGAAACGTCGAATGTACCACCACCAAGATCAAATACTAAAATAGTTTCGTTACTGTTTTTATCTAATCCATAAGCTAAAGAGGCTGCGGTTGGTTCGTTAATAATCTGCAGCACTTCTACACCAGCAATTGTACCAGCATCTTTGGTTGCTTGTCTTTGGGAGTCATTGAAGTAAGCAGGTACGGTAATTACCGCTTGCGTTACTTGTTCGCCAAGATACTTACTAGCATCCTTGATAAGTTGGCGCAGCACCTGAGCTGAAATTTCTTCGGGAGCAAATTGTTTTCCTAATGCTGGGCAATCTAATTTAACATTACCGTTGACATTCAAAACCTTATAGGAAACTTCAGTAGTTTCGTGGCCTACTTCGTCAAATCTACGTCCGATGAACCGCTTTACTGAATAGAAGGTATTTTGGGGGTTCATTACCGCTTGACGTTTAGCAATTTGACCCACCAGTTGTTCTTCTTTTTTGCCATAAGCTACTACAGAATGGGTTGTACGAAAACCTTTTGCATTACCGATGACTGTAGGTTTACCACCTTCCATAACAGCAACACAGGAGTTTGTTGTACCTAAGTCAATTCCGACTACTTTTGCCATAACAGTTTTTTTGCTCCATTTATTACAATATTTTTGCTTATTTGTCAATCCTGTTTGATTGACTTAACTTAAAGACTAATATTTACAGCAGTTTTCATTTCGGGAGACCACGAGGACGAATGGCCATTTATCCCTACAGGGTTTTGGTTGCGACGATTGGAAAGGGACTGTCTTGGTTCCTAGTTGTATCAAAAAAGCGATCGCTTTCCTGAAACTGGTAGAGAGCGATCGCCCCAAACCTCACTTAATAAACTTAACGCTCTCCTGTCTACTAATTTCTTCTGACTCCTGACTCCTGTCTCCTGACTCCTAAAGACTACAACAAATCATCATCATCCAATCCCGGCCTTGGCATCGGTAAAATTTTCGACTTATTAAGTTGTCGCAACCACATCCAACTGCAAACACCAATAATCAGGAATATCCAACCAATATTTGGCTGCAGCAAAACGAAACCACCAGTCGCCAACAACGCTCCAAACAACAATAATATTGATGCCAAAACTCTCTGCAAATCTTTACCCAAATTTTGTGCCGGAGCTAAACCAGTCTTTTCCCTTTGCCGTTCCCAACCAGGCCCTCCGGGGAGCGATCGCCGATAAAATTCCTCTAAAGTTTCCTCTGACTCTTGGGGTGCGACGAACATTGCTACCACCCACAAAACTGTCACGGTGACGGTAATAAACATAATCCGCAAACCAAAATCTTCTATTTTGAAAGCAGGAACTAAACTGGTTGTCATCCCTACAAAAAAGCTAGCAACGATAGCGGTTAATTCTGCTGCTGCATTCACGCGCCACCAAAACCAACGTAATATTAATACTAAACCGGAACCTGTGCCGATCGCTATGACTAACCTAAATACTGTCGCCACATCTGTCGCAAAAAATGCAGCAGTTCCTCCTAAAACTGTTACTAATAAGGAAGAAAGTCGCCCTACCAAAACTAATTCTGGTTGAGTTGCATCAGGTTTAATAAATCTGCGATATAAATCGTTAGTAATAAAGGAAGCACCCCAGTTAATAGAAGTAGAAACGGTACTCATAAATGCTGCGACTAAAGAGGCAACAACTAAACCTAAAATTCCTGGGGAAAGAAAGTCAATCATTAACTTGGGATAACCCAATTCTTTGTCTTCTAAATTAGGGTAAATAACGATAGAAGCTAAAGCAACTAAAATCCAAGGCCAGGTTCTAATAACATAGTGCATTATATTAAATAACCAAGCTGCTTTTTCCGCCTCTGTTTCATTTTTAGCAGCAGCAAATCTTTGTACAAATTCTCCACCTCCATCACTCCTTCTCCAAGACCACCATTGAATAGCAATATAAGCAAAAAATGTACTAGCAGTTATGCCCGCTGTTTTGCTAAAAGTAATCCAAGAATTGCCATCTCCACCAATAGTTAAAGGTGAAAGAGATAAAATATCTTTATCTGGCACAACTTCAGGAATTTTAGTTATTAATTCTTGGATTCCACCCACACTATTAACAGCAAAAATTGCCACAATAATTGCCCCAAAAAGTGCTAGAAAAAATTGGAAAAAATCCGTAGCAACTACTCCCCATAAACCAGATAAACCAGCATAAATTAAAACAAATATACTGACACCAATAACACTGAATAATTTGAGATTATTTTCACCAGCATCAATACCTAAACTTTGCCAAATTTCCAAAGCTTCAACAACTTTAACCATAGCCAACATAGCATAACCAATAGCAATACAATTCATGGGAATAGCAAAGATAAAAGCCTTAACTCCTCGGAGAATAGCAGCCATATTTCCGCCGTAACGAATTTCAGTTAATTCTGCATCAGTAATAACCTCCGAACGTCGCCACATTCTAGCAAAAATATAAATCATAATTACATGAGAAATAGCAAAAGTCCACCATTCCCAATTACCAGCAATACCTCGGTTAGCCACAACTCCTGTAATGTAGAGTGGGGTATCTATAGAGAAGGTTGTAGCTGCCATACTTGTACCCGTTAACCACCAAGGAAGCGATCGCCCAGAAACAAAAAAGTCTGCCAAACTTTTTGCGCCTTTGCGAGATAGATATAGCCCCATCCACATAGTTAAAATGAGGTATAGTAAAACAATTAGCCAATCAATTAGTTGCATAGTTCCATAAATTTATAGTTAACAAGTAATCTCTTTATAGTTTACTGTTTTTCATAGATAGTTTTCAGCTTAAGAATACCACATCATGCTACGATATAAATTGACATTTTCTATGGAATAAACCTCTCCTGAAAATCAACTTGCCCTTTATTTAATATCGACTATAATTGTAAAAGTCACCTTCCGAAATCATTTTTCGTATCTTTTTCGTGAAAATATATTCCCTGTTCCCAGTTAAGTGTTCCCAGTTAAGTGTTCCCTGCTTTGGCAAAAAATCTATATCTTTTTCAGAGATGTCTAATATTTAGATTAAACTATTTTGTCCCAAAAAAATAAACCTATAGTTCATTAATGGATAATGGATAATTACCTCTCCCTAAAAGGGAGAGGATTGACTAAAAGGAAAAAATTTATTTCTCTTGGTCGATTGGATATGGCGCCGGTAACCCATCCATCCCATCCTACGGACTGCTCCCCAAACGACCGCTTTTTCCCCTAAAAAAAAGGAGGCTAATAAAGCTGAATAATTAATAATTAATAATTATTAATTATTCGGTAAATTTTTTCTTCATGCTTAACCAAAAAAAAGTCTCAAGTATCCCCCTTTTAAGGGTATGAAAAAAATCCTAGATTCAGTATTTCAAGTCTCTGGTATAAGTCAAAGGTACTGATAACTGTTAACTGAAATGACATCGGCTTAATCTACTATTTAGTGAAATATAATATATTTGAAACAAGTGGTT
This sequence comes from Okeania sp. SIO3I5, assembly GCF_010672085.1. Taxonomy (GTDB): domain Bacteria; phylum Cyanobacteriota; class Cyanobacteriia; order Cyanobacteriales; family Microcoleaceae; genus Trichodesmium. The sequence continues at coordinate 11,898 of NZ_JAAHHT010000032.1, read as the reverse complement.
TTACCTAAGTCCTATGGTTAATAGTATTAAGAAATTTTTTATCTGTTTTTTATACTTATATAAAATCCGGTTATATAGTAATTGCCAAATTACTTCCTTTTAATACAGATATTTTATTGAAGACGAATTTAATAAATTCATGCTATTCAAATCCTTTCTTTCTCCTGAGGACTGAGGACTGACTGCTTTTAATACAGATATTTTATTGAAGACAAATTTAATAAATTCAATAGTATAGTTCAAATCCTTTCTTTCTCCTGAGGACTGAGGACTGAGGACTGACTGCTTTTAATACAGATATTCTATTGAAGACAAATTTAATAAATTCAATAGTATAGTTCAAATCCTTTCTTTCTCCTGAGGACTGAGGAGTAAGGACTGACTCCTCAGAGATATGATAACTAATTACCCGGATTTTATATTATGCCGATTTACTTGAAAAATGTCACAAATAGTTTCAAACTACATAAGTGAAATAATTTATTGAAACTACTGTAACTACTGTATTATCAAAATTTTCAGCCTACATAATTTCAAGGCATGACTTTTAAATTTTGACTTTTAACTTCCGTGAAATAGTATTACTAGGAGGGGAAAGTGATTTGGAGATATTAACTAACTTATGATAGTATTGTGACATAGATAAATGCGAAAAAAATCAACAAAATCCGACCAAGAAGTATATAGTATGATTATTTGTATCAAATGAAATAAAAAACTAATACTCAAGGGAAAAAAAATGAAAAGAATAATGATTGTAGATGATGAGCCAGACACCCAATATTTATTCAGTAGAAAATTCAAAAAACAACTTAAAGAAGGGCAAATAGAATTTGTTTTTGCGATGTCAGCTAATGAAGCATTGTCATACCTCGAATCACAGGAAAATCTATTCATAGATTTAGTAATATGCGATATTAATTTACCGGAAATGAATGGTTTAGAACTACTGAAAAAAATTAAAGAAAAAGATCCTAATATAAATGTATTTATCCTAACTGCTCATGGCTATGATGAAAACTATAAATTAGCTAAAGAATCTGGAGCAAGTGAATATTTAGTTAAACCAATTGATTTTGCTCAACTTAAAGAAAAATTGTTTAATTTAGAGTTGATTTATAAATTGAATTAAAACTATAATAGAGATGATATTTGAATAATTGGCTTGAGTAAGCTGAATTTTACCGAAAAAATCAGGTTAAAAGCCTCTCCTTTCAAGGAAAAAAAAATTCCTTTTAACCAATTCTCTTTTTTTTAAGAAGAGGTAATAATTAATAATTAATAATTAATTATTAATTATTACCTCTTTTGCAACCTACTCAGTCTCTTAAGATTTACTCGATCAATTAACTCTTATAGTAAAAAATATTAATTTAATTATAAAGATTATGTTAGCCAAGATCCTTGTGGTTGATGATGAACCAGATTTAGAATTATTAATTTCTCAGAAATTCAGGAAAAGAATTAAACAGGAAGAACTCGAGTTTGTTTTTGCTCATAATGGTGTAGAAGCTCTAGAAATAATTGAAAATGAGCCAGATATAGACCTAATATTTACTGATATTAATATGCCCAAAATGGATGGGCTAACTTTATTAACAAAGCTATCAGAAATAGAATGGTTGACTATTAAAACAGTAATTATTTCTGCTTATGGCGATTTAAAAACAATTAGAAAAGCTATGAATCTAGGTGCTTTTGATTTTTTAACTAAGCCATTAGATTTATATGATTTAGAAATTACTCTGAATAAAACACTAAATGCTATACAACATAGCAGAGAAGCACTAAAACAAAAAAAGTTAGTAGAGCAAGCCCATGCAGAATTATTAAAACAACAAACATTGCGTGAAAGTGAAAAAAGATTTAGAGCATTAATTGAAAATTCCATTGATATAATTATGATTTTAAATCCTGATGGCAATGTTATTTATTCTAGTCCATCTGCCCAGAGATTTTTAGATAATTTTGATGAAAATAATTTGAATATATCAATTTTTAACATTATTCATGCAAATGACCGTCAGTTAGTCAAACATACTTTGCAAAAAGTCGTCAAAAATTCATCAGAACAACAGTATATAAAAGAATTTAAAATCAAAAATGAGCAAAATAAATGGCAAATATTTGAAGCAGTATTTACCAACTTAACTTCGGACAGTTATATAGAAGGAATAGTTGTTAACTGTCATAACATTACAGACAGAAAAATAGCAGAAGAAAAACTACTTTATGATGCCTTCCATGATTCCCTAACTAAATTACCAAATAGGTTTTTATTTATGGATAGACTATCTCATGCTTTTGCTAGATATCAGAGACATTCTCAAAATCAGTTTGCTGTAATTTTTATAGATTTAGATCGGTTTAAGATAGTTAATGATAGTCTAGGACATTTAGCAGGAGATCGACTAATTATAGAAGTAGCTAATCGACTTAAAAAAGATATGCACCATGATGATAGTGTAGCCAGAATGGGAGGAGATGAATTTGCTATATTATTGGAATATGTTAAATCTGAAGAAAACGCTGAATATGTAGCTCAAAGAATTCAAAAATTGCTACAGTTACCATTTTATATTAATAATCAAAAAGTTTATACTAGCGCTAGTATTGGTATTGCGTTAAACAATAAAGATTATAAAAATCCTACAGATATCCTCAGAGATGCAGATACAGCTATGTATCGTGCTAAAACTTTAGGAAAAGCTCGTCAGGAAGTTTTTAATACATCAATGTATGCTGATAATTTAGCACAACTTAAGTTAGAAATAGACCTGAGACAAGCTTTACAAAGGAATGAATTAGAGTTATATTATCAACCAATAATTCTTTTAGAAACAGGTTTAATTTGTGGCTTTGAAGCATTACTTAGATGGCAACATCCAGAACGAGGAATGATTTCTCCAAATGAGTTTATTCCTATGGCAGAAGAAACAGGATTAATTATCCCTATTGGTTGGTGGACGTTGCAACAAGCTTGTCACCAAACTTATAATTGGCAACAACAATTTTCTCTTCAGTCTTTAACAATTAGTGTTAATCTTTCTGGCAGACAATTTTCTCAATCTAAACTTGTAGAAAAAATTGATCAAATTTTAGATCGTACCTGTTTAGATCCTCATAGTTTGAAGTTAGAAATTACTGAAACTACAATAATGGAAAATGAGCAAATTGTGATGGGAATATTATCAGAACTAAAAGCGATGAATGTACAGTTAAATATTGACGATTTTGGTACTGGTTATTCTTCATTAAGTCGCCTGCGTAACTTTCCTATTGATACTCTGAAAATTGACCGTTCTTTTGTAATGACAATGGATGCTGAATCAGAAAATTTAGAGATTACAAAAGCAATTATTAGTATGGCTAGTAATTTAGAAATAGACGTGATTGCTGAAGGTGTGGAAACAGCCACTCAACTAGCTTTGTTGAGAGACCTAAAATGTAAATATGGACAAGGGTACTTCTTTTCCAAACCTGTTGACAGTTCCGAAGCAACTAAATTAATTGCAGCAGCTAAAAAATGGTAAACTAAAAGTTATCCCAGCTAGTTTTTTGACTATATGGGTAATACAATCTTCAAACTAAAATTAAAGGTATGCCAGCAAAAATACTGGTTGTGGATGATGAACCATCCTTTAAATCAATAATCAACCAAAAGTTCAGAAAAAACATTAAGAAAAAAGACCTAGAATTTATTTTTGCTTCTAATGGTTTAAAAGCTCTAGAAAAGTTACAAGCTGAACCAGACATAGATATTATATTGACTGATATTAGTATGCCAGAAATGGATGGTATTGCCTTACTATCTACTCTTTCTGATATTAATCATCCTACACTTAAAACAGTAGTTATTTCTGCTTCTAGCGATTTAGCTCTTGTCAGAAAAGCCATGAATTTAGGAGCTTTTGATTTCTTAACTAAACCCATTGATTTAGAAGATTTAGAAATTACAGTTAATAAAACTATAAATTATGTTCAAAGGTTAAAAGATGCCCTGAAACTGGAACATTTAATAGAAGCAGCTCAAAATTTATATGACAGTGAAAAAAGACTAGAAAAATTCTTAGAAACTTTACCAGTAGGAGTATTTGTAGTTGATGCTGATGGTAAACCTTTCTACACTAATCAAACTGCACAAAATATATTTTGCAAAGGGATAATAGCTGATACTACTCCACAACAAATTCCCGAAATTTATCAACTTTATTTAGCAGGAACAGAAGAGTTTTATCCTTATGAACAACAGCCAATATTTCAAGCTTTAAAAGGGGAAAATGCTAGAGTTGATAATATGGAAATTCGTCAAGGGGAAAAGATAATTCCTGTAGAAGTATCAGCAAGTCCAATCTTTGATGATAGTGGTAAATTAATTTATGCGATCGCCACTTTTCAAGACATTACAGAAAGAAATAAAGCTGAAGCAGAAAGGATTCAATTTACTAAACAACTAGAACTTAAAAATACTGAATTATCTAAACTTAATCAATCATACAGTCGCTTTGTGCCAAAGCAGTTTCTCCGCTCTTTAGGACATGAAAGTATTGTCGAAGTTTCTTTGGGTGAATCTGTACAAAAGGAGATGTCAATTTTATTTTCTGATATTCGCTCTTTTACCACCCTTTCGGAAAGCATGACTTTAACAGAAAATTTTAAATTTATTAATTCTTATCTTTCTCGTATGGAACCTCTAATTACTGATAATTATGGTTTTATTGATAAATATATTGGTGATGCGATTATGGCACTATTTGGTAGGTGTCCTGACGATGCGGTTCAAGCTGCTTTAGGGATGCTTTTAGAACTAAATAAATACAACTTTCTTCGGAAAGGATATAATAAATCACCTATTAAAATTGGGATTGGAATTAATACAGGTTCCTTAATGTTAGGAACAGTTGGTGGAATTAATAGAATGGATACTACTGTAATTAGTGATGCTGTAAATTTAGCTTCTCGTCTACAAGATTTAACCAAAGTTTATGGTGCTTCTTTAATTATTAGTCAACATACCTTTTTTGCTCTTAATGATTATAGAAAATATAATTACAGATTTCTTGGTCAAGTGCAAGTTAAAGGCAAAAAAGATGCAGTATCTTTATTTGAATTTTTTGATGCAGATCCGCCAGAAGTTATCGAATTTAAAATACAAACTAAAACATTATTTGAGCAAGGGGTTATTAGTTACTACTCTCAACAAAAGGAACAAGCAACTCAAATATTTCAGAGAATTATCAATTTAAACAATCAAGACAAAGCTGCTTATTTCTATCTTAAAGATAATTAATAATTAATAATTAATAATTAATAATTAACAATTAATAATTAACAATTAATAATTATTAATTAGGGCTTGCTGAATAAATATCTCAAGCTGATCAACTAAAGATTTGAGCCATTATCTGTGTGAAAAAAGTGCCAGTTTTTTGCTCTCGTGAGCTGCAAAAAGCAAGGATGATAAGAAGATAAAACGGGAAGTTTTGAGAAATAATTTTTCCAATTAGATTCTCTCAATCTATGATTTCTAATGACTACTGACTACTAGAAACAGCAAAAAGACTTTTTCAGCAAACCCTAATTAATTATTACTTCTTCTGTAATAGAAGGATTGGTTAAAAAGAATTTTTTGGTTCTCAAGGAGAGATTGGATCTGGTTAGATAACCCATCCATCCCATCCTACTCCAAGCTCCGCTTTTCATGTCGGCAACAGCCGAAGTACGTTTGCCTAAGCATTCCGATAGGAAAGTTATGCGTAGCAAAACGACCGCTTTTTTCTCCTTGAAAGGAGAGGCTTTAAACCAGAATTTTTAGGTAATTAATTTTGCATAACTACTTAACTATTAACTATTAACTATTAACTATTAATTAATAATTATTAATTATTAATTATTAATTATTAATTATTTAATCACTACCTAAAAGACTTACCAATAAAGCTTTTTGAGCATGCATTCTATTTTCTGCTTGATCCCAAACTCGCGATCGCTCCCCTTCCATAACTCCATCAGTAATTTCTTCATCTCGATGTGCTGGTAAACAATGTAAAACTATCGCATCATCTGCTGCACTTTCTAACAACTTTTCATTAACTTGATAAGGTTGAAAAATGGGAATTCTATTATTAGCTTCCTGCTCTTGTCCCATACTTGCCCAAACATCAGTATAAAGCACTTGAGCATCCTGAACTGCTACCTGGGGATCTTCAGTAACTACAACCTCACTTTTGCCATTAGCAATAGTCTTTGCTTGCTCCATAATTTCCATATTTGGATGATAATTTGTTGGAGTTGCTATTCTCACATTCATTCCTACCATTGCACAACCCAACAGTAAAGAATTTGCCACATTATTACCATCGCCAAAATAACTTAAAGTTATTCCATCCAGCTTGCCAAAACATTCTTGAACCGTCAATAAATCAGCCAATATCTGACAGGGATGTTCCCTATCTGTCAGGGCATTAATAACAGGAACTTTGGCATAATTGGCAAAAGTTTCTAAGTCTTTTTGTTCAAAAGTCCGAATTGCTAAAATATCTAAATATCGGTCTAAAACTCTAGCAGTATCAACTAAAGGTTCTCCCCGACTAACTTGAGTAACATTAGGATTCAAATCAATAACTTGACCTCCCAATTGATACATTGCCACGGTAAAACTTACCCTGGTTCTTGTTGATGCTTTAGAAAATAAAAGTCCTAATACTTTATTGCATTTAAGATTAATTTTGCCAGATTTTAGTTCGGCTGCTAACTGTAAAAGTTCTGTCAATTCATCAGAACTCAAATCTGCCAGACTTAATAAATCTCGTCCTTTTAATTTATCCATAATTTAGGGAATAGGGAATAGGGAATAGGGAATAGGGAATAGGGAAGAGAGATTAGTCAGGACTTACGCAAAGAAACCCGGTTTCTAAGGTAAATCATTGTTTTTGACAATAAACATCTACGAGAAACCGGGTTTCTGGGTTCGTCTGCGTAAGTCCTGTTAGTATTAAACTGTACCTCACTATCCTCATCCGTTGCTGTAAAACTACCTTGAGAAATTCTCAACCTACTGGAATAAAAATTTTTTATTGTTTTTAATGAGGATAGTTTGACACTCCCTATGTATTTATAGCCAAGATTTTATAATGTCTTTATAGGAAATAGGGAATAGGGAAGAGAGATTAGTATTAAACTGTACCTCACTATCCTCATGCATTGCTGTAAAACTACCTTGAGAAATTCTCAACCTACTGGAATGAGGATAGTTTGACACTTCCCAACTATTTATAGCCAAGATTTTATAATGTCTTTATTAAGGTATCTAGACAGAATTAATTTAATATTTGCAGGAAGTAGGTCATTTCAGTTATCAGTTATCAATACCTCTGGCTGAACCTAGAGGCTTGACATCAGGAATATTCTCTTTTTTTATCCCCTTAAAAGGGGAGGCACATCCCCTTTTTTTTCGGTAAAAAATTATCAGTTTTGTAGCTTTTTCTTGATAATAAGAGGTCATTATTAATTATTAATTGTTAATTGTTAATTATTAATTGTTGAACCCTACTCCTATAGATTTTCAATTACCTTATCAATCAAATCACAACCTTGTGCCACAGTTTCCACCTTTGCCAACTTACCCCGCAACTCACCTGCTCCCGGAAAACCCTTAGAATACCAAGTCAAATGCTTACGAGCTTGACGAATTCCCCGATCACCTTTATACTCCCATAATGCTTGTAAATGCTCTTTAGCACATTCCAGCTTTTCCACTGGAGTCGGCGCTACTTTTTCAACACCATTTTTCAAAAAATAATCAATTTCTCCTACCAAAAAAGGATAACCCAAAGTACCACGGGAACACATTACCCCATCCGCTCCAGTTTCCTCCAAACAACGTATGGCAGCATCCACAGAAAAAATATCCCCATTTGCAATAACTGGAATAGAAAGAATTTCCTTAACTTTAGTAATCCATTCCCATCTTGCAGGGCCATTATATCCTTGGGCACGAGTCCGGCCATGTAAAGTTAACATTTCAGCACCAGCATCTTCCATTCTTTTTGCAAATTCTAGAATATTAATTTCTTGATTACTCCAACCAATTCTTGTTTTTACAGTAACAGGAACAGGAACAGCTTTAACAACTTTACTAACAATTTCTCCAGCTAATTCTGGCTGTCTTAATAAAGAAGAACCCCCGCCATTTTTTGTGATTTTATTAACAGGACAACCCATATTAATATCAACAGTATCAGCTCCTTCTTTTACAGCCATTTCTGCTGCTTCTGCCAAAAAATCTGGGCGACAATCAAATAATTGAATACTTATTGGTCGCTCATTATTATCAACCTCCATGATTTGAGGTAATTCTTTCACATAATGTAACCCCGTAGCATTTACCATTTCAGTGTACATCATTGATTCTGGAGCATGACGACGTACTAGGCGACGAAATACTAAGTCTGTTACTCCTGATAATGGTGATTGAAGCACGCGACTTTTTACTTCAAAGTTGCCAATTTTTAGTGGAGTAGCTAATTTTTGTTTTAATTTAGGAGATAGAACAGTCATTTCAGTTATCAGTTATCAGTTATTAGTTATCAGTTCCTTCTGCTGAAGTAGGAGGCAAGAAAATCCGAAATTTCCTTTTTTATCCTCGAAAGAGCGATCGCCCCTTCTTCATCTAGGAGTCTTGGGGTATCAGTTGCCAGCTAATTTTCTCTCAGCAAGGCATTAAACCGTACGAATAAAACTGTAGAAAATCGTTGCAGCTAAATTCTTGATATTGGATTAACCAATATTGGCTGTACGGCACAGCTCACTATTCCCTCGGCAGTAAATGCCTCTGGGAATTTCTTGTCTTAAATTTGAAGAGAGCCATTGATATCGGCATTAATTACAAAACCCGTTCCACTTCTAAACAAACCGCGTTTGACTCGTTTTCCCCCATAATTCTCATGGCGTCTGGGCAATTCTAGGTCAAGTGCAGAAGTTTTACTGGTGTAACAATCTTTCAGTTTCAATAACTTTGATGCCAACCAGTTGACACTTATAAGTTATCTGTTGAATTAGCTTAGAGTGCGGTATTTGGGTAAAGTTTTGATTGTTTTTTTTACCGATGTTTGCACCTTGTTTCCAGTTATCATTTTTGCCTATAACTACAGTACCAATTCTGTTAGTGACTAAATAATTAACCACTAACTTGCTGGTGTTATGCAGATAATTCTCCACAAAACGATTTCTATGATAACTTAATGCTTCTATCTTACGACTGGTTTTTCTGTTGCCTTTGAGATGACTTTGGTACTTCGCTTTACGCTTATTATACAGTTGATTGACACTTTTTAGTGGCTTCCCGTTAATCAGCAGTGGTTTGACACCAGGCTTATTTGTAGATAGAGCAACTAATCGGTCAATTCCTAAATCTATTCCTGCTACATATGTGGACTCCATCCGTGGTTGGGATGTTTTTTCATATACTACCTCAATTATATAGCAACCAGTGGCAGGTACTATCCTAACTTCAACTATAGTTTCCACAACTACAGGTATTTTGATCTCACTCATTGATAAGTGACAAATACCATTTTTCAAAGGAGCTTTATAGACTGATTCCTTTGAATAGATAACTACATTTCTACCTTTGGTTTTATCCTTATATTTGGGTATTTTGGGCTTACCCAAAAACTTACAGGGATGTTTTGACCATTCTTTTATAGCTTGAAAATAACCACGCCAAGTTGCAATCAAGCATTTGATTATTTGTTTTGATACTTTAGTTGGTAGTGTTCTGTAAGCATCACTATCTTTAGTCACATGATACAGTTTAGTTAGACACAGACTTTTACCAGTACAGAAAAAATGCTGACGACAGTAATAGTTGGCCAAATTGTACAAGTTTTTTGACTTAAAAGCCAAATCATCGCACAACTGCCAATACTGGTGTGCTTGTCTAATAATATGTCTGTCAACAACTCTCATTGGACTCTCAACTCCCACTCGACCCATGTGGTAACAAAAGTTAATTCTATTATCTTAGAACACTTTTATTGATTTTACAACTATTTTCTACGGTTTAAGTTTAACAGTTAATTACCCTTCTTGAGTAAAATGGCGATCGTAAGTCATTATTTCCCATAAGTTCTGTTCTTTCATAACTATCATAGAAGCGCAGTCTGTAAGACTATAACCTTTGTCCAGTCGTTGTTGGTAAAATTTCATTGCCTTCTCGAACTGTTCGGCAGTTTGGGGAATAATTTCTATGTTTGGATCAGCACGCAAAGCTTCAACGATGTCTATTGCAACCTGTCGTAGGTATTCTCCTCGGTTAGAGAAAGCATTGAGTAACTCAGTTAGTACCATTTCGGTAGTTACGCCAAGATAGACACCATTACTTTCGGAAACTGCGAGAGCTTTATCGTGTAAATCGTCGCGCTCGTCTGCGAGAGCTTGAAAATAAGAAGTATCTAAAAATATCCGTTTCACTCTTCTGTTGGCAATCCATACATATAGCTTTCAAAGTTGCGAGCAAAATCTGTTGGCAGTTTTTCCCATTCCTCCCGAGGTACTTGAGCGCCTATTTCTTGGATTTTCTGCCAGAAGGGTTTTGCCACAGGTTCTGTATGAGATTTTTCCGAGGCAATCTTTTCTAGGATTAGACTGGCAATACCATCCTGTTCTGATTCAGGAAGTTGGGCTAGGGCAGCGATCGCCTCTTCTAATAGTTTGGTCATTTTTTGATTGGTTTTCTAGTGGTTATTTTTCAGAGTAGCGCGATGGCGTTAATTTTGTCAAGGTGGTTTGGGGCGATCGCTCTCTACCAGTTTCAGGATAGCGATCGCCATCCCATTGTTAGCCATTGCGGATGCGTACTCTGTCTGCTTCAACAATTGCCAATTTCCCTGGTAACTGTTCGAGAATTTGCTCTTGTTGCAAAAAACTTTCTATCAAACTGAGAATGTAAGCAACAGTAACATTGCTTGGTATGTAAAAAATTACAATTCCTCGATATTCTTTGGGAGGATAGTTGCGAATATCGGCAAAGTCAAAATCACCTGTTAGCAGGCACAACCCACGTTCTTTTGCTATTGCTGCAATTTGTGAATCTTCTGCACCTCTCAAACCAATGTCCCGTGCATCGATACCTTCATGTTTGTACTTTTGCAGTATCTTAGCTGTAGAACGGGGTAAATCTTCGTCTATTAAAAATCGCACGGCTACCCTCTGACTGGCAATGGATAAAATTCTTGTTCTTCAATTAAGTTGGTAGCGTAGCTGAGGCAAGCTAGAACATCTTCGGTGCTGATTTCATATTCGGTGCATAGTTCTTCTACTGTCATACCTCCTGCGAGTCCTCCAATAATTCGGGTAATTGGTATTCTGGTTCCTTTGATTATTGGTTTACCGGGATGGATTTTGGGGTCGATAATGATTCGGTTTTTCATCAGCTTTGTTGTCTAAATTGATACGATTATATCTCAAAAATCCAGATTTAGTCAATTATTTTTTTTAACAATGTTTTACTCAGATAGGTATGGAAAAAGCGATCGCTCTCTACCACTTTCAGGAAAGCAAGCGCTTTGATAGCAGTTTTCACACTGTAGGGGCGATTTCCTGCGGAATGGCGCCAAGGCGAATCGCCCCTACAGGATTTTGTTTATAACAGTAAAGTATTAATACACAATTTACTATCGACGAATCGGTAAATGAGTAATATAATCTTGATATTCATCATCTGAGGATACTAAGGCAATCAAAATTAACTCATCAATAGTCTCGCCTACGCTCATTTTCGGATTGAGGATAAAAATTCCTGGTACATGACGATCGGCACTTAAATGAGCCGTTAAATGGGGTGGCATGGATGTGCGGTTGTTAGTAACTAGCACAAAACCATGTTCCTCACACCAA
>NZ_JAAHHT010000319.1 GCF_010672085.1 Okeania sp. SIO3I5 | reverse complement strand
TAATGTTTAAGAAATCTTCAGATGTTGTGAATCATTTTGCTTTTTTACATGAGCAAAAATTCTTTAAGTATAAAGCAGAACAAATGAAGTTGGTTTTTGTAGAATTGCCCAAGTTTAAGAAGTCATTGGAGCAGTTAGAAACTTTAGTAGATAAATGGATTTATTTTCTTAAAGAAACGGACAGTTTAGAACTAATTCCCGAAAGTCTGGGGGAGGTATCAGCAATAGAAAAAGCTCTGAATATTGCCAATGAAATTAATCTTAGTCGAGAGGAATTAGAGTTTCTAGAACGACGGAAAATGAAGGAACACAATGAGACTGGGCGGATACTTTTGGCAGAAGAAAAAGCAGGAAAAAAAGGAGAGAAAAAAGGAAAGAAAAAAGGAGAAAAAAAAGGAAAGAAAAAAGGCAGAATTGAAGAGGCGATCGCTCTGATAATGCTTTTACTCAAAGAGCGTTTTATAGAAGTTCCAGAAGATGAGATTGCTAGTCAGCTTGAAAGTCTATCTTTAGAAGATTTGGAGGATTTAGTTAAAGCAGTTTTAAAGTTTAATAATATCGACGATTTATCGAATTGGTTGGCAGATAGATAGCACATTAGTAGAACACAAAGTAGGGACGTTGCATAACAAAAATGCGTTGCATGTCACGCAGTGTTAGCGGAGCTTTGCGTCAGCAAAACGTCCCTACAGGGTTTTGGTTGTGGCGATGTGGTTCATAAATCTGAAAAGCGCTGTATGACTATTATCAAAACTACCAATCTTCATCTTCTTCATCAATTATATTGATTTGCTTTGCATAGCGTTTTCCATATATTTCTTTGACTTCAACTTCTACAAAATCTCCTTCACTTAATTGAGATATCAATTCCCTATTGATGTTTTTGTTGTTAAGGATAATGTCTAAAGAGCCATCATCTGGGCTAATTATACCTTTGTATGACTTTTGTTTTTTATAATACCGAATGGAACGCACCCAACCTGTTGTCAAAAAGGTAGGCTGAGAACCCGTGGCGATCGCTCTCTGAATTCTGTCATACAATTCTTGGAAACTGTTATGCTCAGGAGCAATTTCTAGCGCCCGCTCACAATATTCTAATGCCTCTTCTTGTCTCCACAATCTATATAAAACATAGGTTATCTCGGAGGTAATAATCTTTAAACCTCGGATGTTGCCTGATTTTGCATCAATTTCAAAGCCTTGAGATAACTCTTCAAGAGCGCGAGCGTAGAATTCACGTTTGAGAAAGACTTTTCCTCTTGCTGTGTAAACTTTTGCTAGGTGACGTTCATTATTTAGTTCTTTTCCTAGTCTAATGCTTTGGTTGAAATACATAAGCGATCGCTCAAAAGCTTCATCTCCTTCTAGATGAGCTATAACTTGTCCTAACCTATTTGCTGTAATAGCTTTTCCTAATTTATTCCCAAGTTTTTCGTCAAAACCGTAACTTTCCTCCAAGACTTTCTTAGCTTCTTTCCATTTCTGTTGTTTTTCGAGAACATTTCCCAGGGTATTCATCACTTTTGTTAAACTAGGTAAATCATTTTTATCCTCAAAAATTTCTCGGCTTTCCTTGAGGAATTTTTCCGCTGTTTTCAACTCTCTTTTTGACTTGTAAATTTTGCCGAACTCATACAATCCAAAAGCAACAGTTAATTTATTGTCAATACTTTGAGCGATCGCCATTACTTCTTGAAAAGCTTGTTCTGCATCCCTCAACTTACCTTGTTTGTCTAGCACCTTTCCTAAACGACTCCAGCTAATACTTAGAGATCGTTTGTGATGAAAATTTGTATTTTTTATTGTTTGTTCAAAAGCGTTCTGTGCTGCCTCTAATTTCCCCTGTTTTTCTAGCAATCCTCCTAAACAATTCCAGCCTATTGCCAGTCCATGTTTGTCATCAATACTTTCAGCTATAGCTATTTCTTGTTCAAAAGCGTTCTGTGCTGCCTCTAATTTCCCCTGTTTTTCTAGCAATCCTCCTAAACAATTCCAGCCTATTGCCAGTCCATGTTTGTCATCAATACTTTCAGCTATAGCTATTCTTTGTTCAAAAGCGTACTGTGCTGCCTCTAATTTCTCCTGTTTTTCTAGCAATCCTCCTAAACAATTCCAGCCTATTGCCAGTTGATGTTTCTCATCCATACTTTCAGCTATAGCTATTCCTTGTTCAAAAGCGTTCTGTGCTGCCTCTAATTTCCCCTGTTTTTCTAGCAATCCTCCTAAACAATTCCAGCCTATTGCCAGTTGATGTTTCTCATCAATACTTTCAGCTATAGCTATTCCTTGTTCAAAAGCGTTCTGTGCTGCCTCTAATTTCCCCTGTTTTTCTAGCAATCCTCCTAAACAATTCCAGCCAATAGCAGCAGTTAATTTGTCATCAATACTTTCAGCGATCGCTATTCCTTCTTCAAAAGCTTGCTGTGCTTCCTCTAAGTTATTCTGAGACTGCAGTAAATTACCCAAGCGGTTATAAACAATGGCTAGCGATCGCTTATTACCAATTTCAGTTTCTTGAGCGATTACTTCCCTAAAAGTTTCAATAGCTTTTTCTGTCTTACCTTGTTTTTGATAAACACCACCCAGTACATTTAATACCTTAGCGTGGCGCTCCTTGCGCGTCTCTAAACCTTCAATTTTTTGCTCGTCAGATGAAATATCTCTTGCACAAATTAAGATTTCTTCTGCTCGTTCAAGTTCTCCTAGAAAAGACAAATACCGAGCTTGGTGCATTTTACATCGAGCTATCGCATACCAATCCTGAGATTGTTCTGCCCAAGTTTCCAGTCTCTCCATCAGAGTAATACCCTCTTCCCAGTAGCCATACTGCTCAAATAACGGCTCCAACTTTAAAACAAATTCATAAGCTTCCTTTCTACTCTCTGTAGTCTCACCCCGTTCATTCTGCAACCACTTAGCAGCCAAGAAGATATCACTCAAATCTGTAGCAACTTCCGCAACAACCGCCTCATCCTCCAAGTCATCAGACTGTAACTGCTCCATAAAAAACTGAGCATGACGTTCCTGCGCCACATTCAGCAAATTCCTATCTTCAGCAAGAAACCTAGCATACTCCCGCACCAAAGGATGCAGCACAAAACGATCGTGTTGATTTTCCGCATAATTCAACAGCGATCTATCATGCAACTTATCTAAAAAATCCTCAGCATCAAACTCATCCTCACAACCTGCTGCTGCCATTGCCGTTTTCTGAGCAAACCCATCCTCCGCACAAACTCCCAGACAAGCAAAAAAATCAATTTCTTCCGACTCCAACAACTCCAAACTCAAATTCAAACAAGCTTCCACGTTAAAATCTGGATCTTCCCCCAAGCGGAGTCGTTGTAGGAGTTTCAATTTCTCCTTTTGCTTTTCCAGAGAATCAGCATAACTTGCCAGCGATCGCCGTTTGCCGCGCAGAGTACCACCTAAAACTTGCAACGCCAACGGTAATCTACCAACAACTTTTGCTATCTGTTTTGCAGCAGCTAAGGCACTATCGATCTTAGTTTCACCCAGAATTTTTCTGAGTAAGTCTAGAGCATCCTTTTCCGGGAGCGATCGCAACCTAACTGTAGCAGTTTCAGGCACACCCAAAGAAACAGGCAAACTCTGATTCCGGGTAGTTACAATCACAGCACAACGGTTTCCTCCCGGACGTAACACCTTAATTTTTGCCTCTTCCGCATTATCAAAAATCAGTAACATCCGCTTGGGAGCAAAAAACCTTTGCATTATTTCCCTAGCTTCTAGATCATCATCTTCAGGAATAGGTGCATCAATAACTTTCGCCAACCGACGAGCAATAGTATTGACATCCTTTTCATCCACCCGCAAACCTATTACCCCATCAGGATAAGTTTCCTGATGGATAGTAGCAAAGTGATACGCCAAAGCAGATTTACCAATGCCACCACCTCCCGTTAACCCCACAATACTACATACTTTCTCACCTTCCTGAGACAGCAGCACATTTTCTAACTGTTTTAGCTCATCTTTACGCCCAGTAAACGTAGAAATATCATGCTGTGGCAGCTTAAAGATAGGATTTTTTCTGACAGTTTGATAGCTCTTTGACTTGCCATTATTATCGAAAAAAGGTGGAATTTAACCTCCTGATCCCTCCTTTGATTGACTTCCAGGTTTTATACATCACCCCTTCGGTGTCCATCTCCAGTTCATAAGAAGCGATCGCTGGAATCAAAGGTATAGTAACTTTGAATTTTGCAGAAGCTGAACTATCCAAAATATCTAACTTGGCTCGAATTTCTTGCAACAAAGCGAGCATTTCTGGAGGATATTCAGCAGCAGAAACTTGCTCAAGAGAAGTAACTGCTTGCTCAACTTGTACCAACTGACTTGCAGCTTCTTCTTCAGAAATAACAACCCCTTCCATAGGATAAAGCTGCCAATATTCTTGTTCGTAGCGACGAATATCTGGTAAAAGTTCTCTCTTAATACGTTGTTGTAGTTTAAACTTTTCATCACTACCGGGGCGGATAATAGCTAGCTCTTTTTCCCAATATCCTAGTCTGTCATAAAGCCGTTCAATCGTATCCTCTAAATCAGTTAAGCGTTGACGATTATTCATAAAGACTTATTTTTTTATATAAGATAAAATTATTAACTACTATATCATCAGGACTTACGCAAATTCCTAGACAAAACGCTATCTGTAGAGGGCGAATGCCATTCGCCCCTACTGTATATGGTGGTTCTGCGTAAGTCCTGATCATTTAACTAATAATGTTGTCCATTTCCTTGAACTCTCAGAATTATATCATATCGGCCTAACTTAAAATTTCTCAACATGACTAACACTACCACAAACTTAAAACAACTCTACGAAACCGAATACGATCGCTGGTTAGAAGCAACTATTAAATTACTCAAAAACCGTCAATTAACACAACTAGATTATGATAATTTAATTGAGGAATTAGAAGCTTTAGGCAGAAACGAAAAAAATGCTGTAGAAAGTTTCCTCGAACAACTAATCCGACATCTACTTCTATATAAATATTGGCAAACAGAATTTTCCCAAAATGCCAATCATTGGGAAGCAGAAATCGTCAATTTCAGAACTCAACTAAAACGACGTTTAACTACTAACTTACGCCATCATTTAGAAGCAGAATTCTTATCTATTTATCAAGATGCTCTTAAATTTGTTAAAGCCAAAACTAAACTAGATTCTTTTCCAAAAGAATGCCCTTATTACCTCCAACAATTACTGGATGAAAATTGGCTACCTTAATATCAGTTATCAGTTACCAGTTATCAGTTATCAGTGCAATGCTAGGGAAACTTGAATTCTAATTTTCAACTCCTCCAAAGCATGCATCTTTATTTTATAATGAAGCTATAGAATTAATAATTAATCAGGAGATGAAATTACCATGAGATTCATTAGTCCGAAAATTGATTATGCTTTTAAAAAAATCTTCGGTTCCGACCAAAGTCAAGACATATTAATTAGTTTTCTGAATGCCATTATTTATCAGGGTAAAAACAAGATTAAATCCCTGACAATTCTCAACCCTTATAATCCCCCTCAGATACAAACTTTAAAAGACAGTTATTTAGATGTCAGAGCCGTATTAGACGATAATTCTCAGGTGATTATTGAGATGCAAGTAGCTAGCGTTACTGCCTTTGATAAACGAGTGGTTTATAACTTAGCAAAAACTTATGCAGCTCAATTAAGTCCGCGTCAAGCTTATATGAATTTAAAACCAGTAATTGCTGTGACAATTACGGATTTTAAAATGTTTAAAAAAACCTCAGATGTTGTGAATTATTTTTCCTTTTTAAATGAGAAAAATTTTGTGAAGTATACAGCAGCAGAAATGCAGTTAATTTTTGTAGAGCTGCCCAAATTTAAAAAGTCATTAGAGGAGTTAGAAACTTTAGTAGATAAATGGATTTATTTCATTAAAGAAACAGACAATTTAGAAATAATTCCCGAAAGTCTGGGAGAGGTATCGGCAATAGAAAAAGCTCTGAATATTGCCAACGAAATTAATCTCAGTCCCGAGGAATTAGAGTTGCTAGAAAAGCGGGCAATTATGGCACAAGATGAGAGTGGCAAGATACTTTTTGCTCAAGAAAAAGGCAGAATTGAGGAGGCGATCGCTCTAATAATGCGTCTACTTAAAAAGCGTTTTGGGGAAGTACCAGAAAATCTAAAAAATCAGTTATCAGATTTATCTTTGGAAGAGTTGGAAAATTTGAGCGAAGAGATTTTTGATTTTACTAATTTCGACGATGTATCGAATTGGTTGGCAAATAAGTAAGTGTCACTTCAGTTATCAGTTATCAGTTATCAGTTAGCCTCCTAGGTCTGAACTTCGTTTTTCATGTCGAGGAGCGAAACAGTACCTCATGGAATAGGGAGGCTTGAAATACTTGATTTTATTATTTTTATCCCCTGAAAATGCGAGTTTTTAAACCTTATTATTTACTCAATCAATAATTAATATTTTAGACTCAAAAATTAATACTCCGAAGCCATCTTAATAATCAGTTATCAGTGATCATTACCTCATACAATAGGCAGGTTTTAAATACTGAAATTTATTATTTTTATTCCATAAAAATGGGAGGTTTGAAACTTTATTTTTTTGCTCAATAATTAATATTTGCGACTCAATAATTCATAGCCCAAAGCAATCTCAATAAATTCAAAATAGAACCAATTATTATCCCTAAATTATTAATCTCTTCCCCATTCCCTATTCCCGATTCCCTCTTTTAAAGACATCCACAACTTTTGAGTCGAATCAAAACACTGCCAATTTTCATCCCCATCCAAATAACAAATCAAAACCCGATCGCTATCAGAGTCATAAAAATGCTCTGCAAAACATAAAAAAGGATAAGTTTTACGACTCAATCTTTTAGCAATAGCAAAATTTGGACATTCAATGACAAAAACAGTCTCTCCATCTAAATAAGTCAGAGAAAAAATACACTTGCGTAAAATAGCCCTCAGCCAACTTTCTGTATAATCAAAATATCTATCTATAAGTTCATTTGTTAAAGCTTTTTCTAAAGAACGATCCAATGAATCACGATTTTTTAGGTAATCCATATTTTCAATCTGAACCTCAAATTGCAATTGTTTTATTTTGTCTGTCAACATAATTAATATAAACCTTTAAATGCCAGAATCAAAATAGACTTAATTTCTACTAAACTATTAAACTTTAATCATGCCTACCTATACCGGAATTTCTAGCGAAGCATTTCGCCATCCCTTAGATCGACAAGCAGAAGATGCTTTACGCAGCGTGCCTGGATTTGACTTAATTGCCAGTAAATTTGTAGAATTTGTTTACGAACGCCCACAATATGTTTATTTAATGGGTAATGGAATTCAAGTTGGGCCTCGTCAATATGCCAGTATCTATCAAATATTTCGAGGATGTGTCAGAGACTTAGATATACTGCCTGAACCTACCTTATTTGTTTCTCAAAATTCCCAAGTAAATAGCTATTCTCTGGGTAAAGATCAACCTTTAATTGTTTTAAATACTGGTCTTTTAGACTTATTAAATGAGACAGAATTAAAAACTGTATTAGCTCACGAATTAGGACATATTAAGTGTGGCCACCCAATCTTAAATCAGATGGCAGTTTGGGCAATGGGTATTGCTTCGGCGATCGGAGAAGTAACATTTGGTTTAGGTAATTTAGTCAGCAGTGGATTAATTTTTGCTTTTTACGAGTGGCGGCGCAAAGCTGAATTATCGGCAGATCGGGCAGCTCTTTTAGTCATGGATGACCTAAATTTAGTCATGGAAACTATGATGAAGTTGGCTGGAGTAAGTAGTAAGTATGCCAATGAGTGTAGTTTACAAGAGCTTATTCGTCAGTCTGATGATTATCAAGACCTAGAGCAAGATGGCCTAAATCAAGTCTATAAATTTTTGCTTTACAATGATGGTCAGGGTGTAATGTTGAGCCATCCTTTCCCAGTGGAACGACTGCGCTATTTGCAAAATTGGGCAAATTCTGCGGAATATCGTCAAATTCATGCTGGTAACTATAAACGTGCTACTGGGGAGGGTGCTGTTGAGGTGGAAGTAGACTCTCCAGAAAATGAGGCGGAAGCTTTGCGCCGTCAAATTCAGGAGTTACAACAGGAAATTAATCGAATTAAGTCCAGATGAATCAGAATTTAGAATTTAGAATTTAGAATTTAGAATTCAGCAAAACTTGTAGTGCCGTGTCAAGACTAAAATGGTGGGGAGCAAGAACGAGTAACCTTGGAGACCTCTCCCCCCTGCCCCTCCCCCTCTCCTGATGAGTGAGAGGGGGGAAAGACTCCCCCTTCCCTACCCCCCCAATCACAAGCTATCCCTGATCAGGAACTCCTGAAACCCTTGTGGGAGGGTGGGGAAGATGGGGACCCACCCCTAACCCCTCCCAGGAGGGGAAGGGGGAGGAGGGGGAGGAAGAATTCTGTCTACAGTTATCAAAAAAATGTATTTTTCAACACATTTTTCTCCCAAAAAAAGCCTTTGAGGAGCTTGTGCATAACTTGTCTATGTTGTCAAGTTTTATGAAAAGAGAAAGATATTTATAAAGCATAGCTTTCACGCGGGGGGCAGGGGGGATAGTTGTGGGGTTGGGGGGTTAGGTTCTTTAACTCACATTTTCAAGCTTGACACGGCACTACTAGGAATTGACATACTCCCGACGTTGCCCTTCTATTCCCCCCTTTCAAAGGGGGGTTAGGGGGGATGGACAACGCGGGATTCTGAGCGTCTGGGAAACCCTGACCGCGGAGCATGACAGAGGTGATGTCCTCCCCCTGTGTTGACATTGATAATAACAAAATGCTCCTAGCTTATGTCTTGGGCCTATGAACGTTTAGCTTATGAAGGTATCCAAATCCGGGCCCAGGCTTTCATCCCGACGCTCCCCTTCCCCCCTATGCACGGGGGGTTAGGGGGGATGGAGAGCGCGGGACTTCCCGC
>NZ_JAAHHT010000318.1 GCF_010672085.1 Okeania sp. SIO3I5 | reverse complement strand
TTATCCTTTTTAGGTATTGAAAAAGTACAGGGTTTTCGTTGTAGGCAGCTAAAAAAGTTAGGATGAAAGGGTTGACTATTGGTAGAAAAACCAAGGGATAAAATATCCGACTAGCAACTCGCTCCCATACCCATTCCTCCTGTCTCCTGTCTCCTGACTCCTACCCTACTCTGAATCGCAGTCGCATTTAGTAACACAATTTAGAGGTTCCCATTCTCTAATTGAAAGGTATATTTACCGAATAATTAATAATTAAATAATTCGCCTTTAAAGTCTCCCCAATAAAGGGAAAAAAATTTATTTTTTTCCTTTTAGTCAATCCTCTCCCTTTTAGGGAGAGGTAATTATCCATTA
The DNA here is from genome assembly GCF_010672085.1 of Okeania sp. SIO3I5. Lineage (GTDB taxonomy): Bacteria > Cyanobacteriota > Cyanobacteriia > Cyanobacteriales > Microcoleaceae > Trichodesmium. The sequence continues at coordinate 8,652 of NZ_JAAHHT010000318.1, read as the reverse complement.
TCCATTAATGAACGCCTTTAAATCGAGAATAAGAACAAGCTTTGCTTGTTGTTTTTTACCTAATTACTTAACCCAACAACCCTTCAAAATCGTCATTAGAAGACTTTTTATCTCCTGCTAAAGAATCTAGATCCGCTTCATCTAAATTCAAATCATCTCCATCCAGGTCAAGATCCAAGTCTCCTAAATCATCAGAAGATAAATCATCTCCTAAATCAAGGTCTATATCACCAATTTCATCCGAGGAATCTTTACCAAATAGGTCTACATCATCATCACCAAGCTCGTCCAATCCTGACTCATCCAACTTAGCCGATGTATCCTCAAATGGATCGGGAATATCTTCTGCCAGAAAATCAGAGCTATCCTCGCCCTGCTCAAGAACGTCAGAACCATTCCCATCTAAATCTCCAAGGTCAATGTTATCCAAATCATCATCTACCTCCGACTCAGAATCTAGTCCCATATCCAAATCATCATCTGCCTCCGACTCAGAATCTAATCCTATATCCAAATCATCATCTGCCTCCGACTCAGAATCTAACCCTATATCCAAATCATCATCTGCCTCCGACTCAGAATCTAATCCAATATCCAAATCATCATCAGCTTCCGACTCAGAATCTAATCCAATATCCAAATCATCATCAGCTTCCGACTCAGAATCTAATCCAATATCCAAATCATCATCAGCTTCCGACTCAGAATCTAAGTCCAAATCATCATCTACTTCCAAGTCAGAATCAACTTGCATATCCAACTCATCTGCTGCCGACTCTATATCTAAGTCCAAATCATCATCCGTTTCAGACTCAGCATCTAATTCCATAGACAAACCATCGTCACTTTCCAGTTCCAAGTCTGACTCACTTTGGTCATCACCAGACAAATCATCCGAATCTTGATCCAATCCTGCCGCCAATGCTACTCCTCCAGCTATAGCAGCAGCTCCAGTAATTGCAGCAGCAGCAGAAGTACCTAAATCATTAGAATCTTCAATTGTATCTGGCATAAGTGGTTGATCTGCTCCTGGTGACTCCTGAGCATCTTCACCTCTTTTATCCATAGGTGTCGAGCCATCTAAAGAAGAAGCTGGTTTTTCGCCTATGGCAATATCAGGGTCAAAATTTAACTCCAAGACCTCTACTAAACTATCTGCATCGGCCTTAAGTTTAGAGAAAGGCAACATTAATGCTTCTAATTCTGGTTCCAGGGCATTGAGAATTCCCAGGATAAGGTATGACACAGGTCTCCTCCCTCCATCAGGAGTTTGGACTGTATTTTGTTCTGTCATGTGGAGTATTAACCAAGGGCGATTTTTTTGGTAATACTCTAACCATTTTTGTTTTAGGGACGTTGATAATTGTTTAAAGAAAACCATAATCTTTATATTCCTTATCCTGAGATTTGCTCAATCTTATTAAACCATCATCAGGTCGAGCTTCTCATCCTCTGACATAACTTGAGGTTTACTAGGATTTAAGTAGAAATCAGATAGTAGGGTGAACAAATCACGATCTGGAGATTCATTGGGTACTACTCCTTCTGGGAGAGCCAAAATTTGGTCAGCAATATTTAGATAATAATTACAGACATATTCGAGAGAAGGATCGCTTTCGGCCATTTCAAATAATGTTTTGCCTTTGACACGGGAAACTCGAATATCTTCAATGAGTGGCAGAACTTCTAGGACTGGCATTGGTACAGCTTCTACATATTTATTAATCAAATCCCGTTTGGATGTACGGTTTCCTATTAGGCCAGCTAAACGCAGAGGATGGGTACGAGCTTTTTCTCGCACAGAGGCGGCAATACGGTTAGCTGCAAATAGGGCATCAAAGCCATTATCTGTGACAATCATGCAGTAGTCGGAATAGTTGAGTGGAGCTGCAAAACCACCACAAACTACGTCGCCCAATACATCAAATAGGATTACGTCGTATTCGTCAAAGGCGTTTAATTCTTTGAGTAGTTTTACTGTTTCGCCCACAACGTAGCCACCACAACCTGCTCCAGCGGGAGGTCCACCTGCTTCTACACAGTCTACACCACCATAGCCTTTATAGATGACGTCTTCTGGCCAAATGTCTTCATAATGGTAGTCTTTTTCTTGCAACGTGTCAATAATTGTGGGGATGAGAAATCCTGTGAGGGTAAATGTGCTGTCGTGTTTTGGGTCACAACCGATTTGTAGAACTTTTTTACCACGTTTGGCTAAGGCAACTGAGATATTGCAGCTTGTTGTAGATTTGCCAATTCCACCTTTTCCGTATACTGAAAGTTTCACTTTTTTCTCCTAATAATATTTAGAATTTAGAATTTAGAATTCTGAATTTAGAAGTAATCTATGACTGATTTTTAGCATTTATTTATTAATGTCCACACTCTATTTATGTAATGCTATAAACCTATTTTTTTTGCTTCTCAATGGAATTATTGTCTAATTTCAGTACAAAAAAAAGGGGTTCAAAATTTATAAACTCGTTTAAAAGTAATTATTTAGTTTTAATTTTTTATAAAATTTATTTTTTGAAATATTAGTAATAATTAGTCTTAATTTTGTAATTATTAATACTTTTATTTAATTTTCTTTATATAAATAGTTACAATATTAAAAAATATCTAAACTAGCTTAATATCTAAAATAAATTTTGCTGCCGAAATTTAATTTATCAGAGACTTTGAGACTATTATTTATATCAGGTTGAATCTGATTATTGAGTTATAAGGTTCTAGTAAATTCAATTATTAAAGTGAATATTCAATCAAGGTTAATTTTTATAACAAAAAGTTTTGATCAGCTCAAGTAGAGACATTTTCGCTTCTACAAAACTTTAGACATCTGAATTTTAAATTCAAAATTCAAAATTCAAAATTCAAAATTCAAAGTGATCGCTACAACAAATCTCAATTCAAAATTCAAAATTCAAAATTCTAGGTGTGTCAGTCTACTACAAAACGTCAGACAATAGAAAAAACTGATTGACGCCTTCTGAGTATATTAGAGCGATCGCTACAACAAAAAGGGATTACTTTATTCAAAATTCAAAATTCAAAATTCCAAGCGATCGCTACAACAAAAAGAGATTACTTTATTCAGAATTCAAAATTCAAAATTCCAAGCGATCGCTACAACAAAAAGGGATTACTTTATTCAAAATTCAAAATTCAAAATTCAAAATTCAAAATTCTATTAGAATGGTCTAACAATTACACTGAAATAAAATCCAGAATCTTGAGCATTATTGCCACGATCATCTATGTGTACCAAAGGGAAACCATAGTCCAAACGGAGATCCACCTCTGGCACAGGTTGCCAAATCAAACCTATTCCAGCTCCGGCCAAAAATCTGTCGTCTGGTAAAAAATCATTATTAGGATTACTACCATCATTCCAAACAGCCCCAATATCTATAAAAGGAGTAAACTGTATCAATGGCAAACCAGACTCATCCCGATAAACCGTAATCCTATCCTCAATAGAAAATCGAAAACCATTATCTCCAGACCTAACATTCTGACGATAGCCCCGTAACGACAAAGCACCACCAATAATAAATTGTTGATATGGCAACACAGCAGTAGAGGACAACTGCAAATCTCCCTGGACAATCAATAAATGATTATTACTTAATCTTTGTACCCTTTGTACTTGGCCTAGCCAACTAAAGAAATGTCCATCAGGTTCTGGATCTTCCCTGACAGTAGCATCAAATAAACCAGTACCAATATTGAATTGCGATCGCAAAGCCCAAGCACCTAGTGGGTCTCGACGGATATAATCTTGTCCCAACCTAATTACAGTAGTGCTATTAATAGCATCCTCATCCGAAGTAGGGTCAAACTCTGTGAGACTCATATCGTCAAAAAGAGTCTCTGTACGCTGATAAGTCAAACCAACAGAGAAAGCAAATTCTTGTCTGGGATTTCTAAATATAGGTTGACGGTAACTAAACTCATATACATCTGTTGTGCCACTAATATCTAAACCTTCAAAATCAATCTCATTACCGTTGGGTGCTGCTCTTACCTGCAAAGTACCATTCATGGCATTAATCGGCAAATTATAAATAATGTCAAAAACATCTGATTCATCATCAAACAGTCTAGTCGTGTTATAAGATGCGACAAAAAAATCACCCCGCCCAGTTAAGTTGCGATGTAGGGCAGTCCAACCAGTTCGTTCTGAACCCACCGTCGGAGGAGAATAGTTATCAGCATTCATACTTAACTCCAAAGGGTTTGTTTCTGTGACACGAACAATGAGAATACTCTCCCCTGGTGTGTCACTAGCTCGCAAACTAGCTTCAATATTTTCAAATAAAGGATTAGCTCGAAGTAACCGTAGTTGATTTTCTAGCCTAGCGGTGTCCAATGGCTTTCTTACTCCAAGTCGTATCCGACTTTCTATATAGGAATTGTGTAATCTTTTTGTGCCTTCAATTTCGATTTCTCCCAAAACGCCCTCTACGACTTCAATTCTAACTACACCTTCGGTAATAGTTTGGGCAGGTAAAATTGCTCTAGAGGTAATATAGCCACGTTCTAGATAGATTTCGGTAATTTTATCTGCTACTTGTCTAAGTTCTAATAGAGTGACTAAACGTCCTTCTAATGGCCCAACAAGGGTATTAATTTCTTCTGGGGTTAAAATTGTACTTCCATTTATTAAAATTCTTTGGACAGGAATTTGTTGAGTTGGTTCATCTGGGAGAGGTTGGGATGGTGGTGGTTTTTGTAGTTCTTCTTCTTTGGGGGTTTCTGGTGAGTCAGGTTGAGGAAGGGGTTGGAGAAAGCGATCGCGATTTGGATCTGGTCTGGGATTTTCTGGTGGTCTTGGTGGGTTTATTGGAGTATTTTGGGCATAAGTGGGTTGACTGGGAATTAAACTATCAAAAGTGTCAAAAGTTTCGGGGAGATTAAGTTTTTTATTCCCTTCTAACTCTTTCAAAGGGGGGTAGGGGGAATGCCTTTTCTCTTCTGCTTTCTTTAAAGTTTGAGTTGATGTTTGTATTTGTGTAATATCTTTTTCTTGAGGATAAGTTTTTGAACCTGCGATTAATTTTATCCCTCTTCTTTTTTTTAATTGAGATATTAAAGTTTTAGGGTTAATTTTTTTCTTTTCTTCTGCCTCTTTCCTTCTGTCTTCTGCCTTTTTTTTGGGAGTTAATTCTGATGTAAATTTAGATTTTTTAAATAATGAAATCTTGTTTTTATTAGGGGTTAGTGAGGTCTTATTCAAGAATTTATCCACATCTGTAGTTTTGGATATGGCTTGATTACCTAATAGGCAAATAATTATAAATGTAGTAGGGATTAATGTAATAATTTTCAACATTGTAATAGTTGTTATCCAGGTATTGTTATTTCAGTTATAGCGCTACTTGAATAGGGAATAGGGAATAGGGAACAGAGAACAGTAGCTTATCAAAAGGTTTCAGGATTTATAATTGTCCTAACCTTTGTTTCGACTGCTATATCAGTTATCAGTTATTAGTACCTCTACCTGTTTGCGAGCATGAACCGGAAAGTCAGAAGCTTGAAATATTGAATCGAATATTTCTATTGGTGAATGGAATTACAAAAATTATTTATGGATAAATTTGGGGAAAATCCAATGGTATTGGGTGAAAAATTCTCCCCTGCTCCCCCTCTGGCAAATACCAAGAATGAAACAGCTCTGCCTTTCAAGGGGAGGCTTGAGACCTTATTTTTTTGTCAACTTTACTTACCGAAAAAAAGATAACTTATAGTTCTTAAAATTATGGAATAAAACCCGAAAAAAATCAATATTTTTAGATATAAAATTACTGTAATATCCGCATCATTTTCCTCTAGATTGATTCAGAAGAAACTTATTTAGTAACTATTTAGCTATTAGCTAGTGTCCTGGGTATTCAATAATTAATAATTAACAATTAATAATTAATAATTACCGAAACAATTAAACAATTAGGGTTTGCTGAAAAAGTATTTTTGCTGTTTATAGTAGTCAGTAGGTAGGGACGTTGCATAACAAAAATGCGTTTCATGTCGCGCCAGCGAAACGTCCGTACGTAGTCAGGAGAAATGGGAATGAGCGAGGATATAGTTGGAAAAATTGTCCCTCAATTTTTCTGCCATAATCATCCCAAAATAGTAGCTTTTTGAGCTTTTACCGCCAAAAAGTTGGTACTTTTTAAGGACTCAAAAATGCTAGAACATTTACCTGTCAATACTTTTATATTTAATCAGCAAGCCCCAATTAAACAATTAAATAATTAGATAATTCAGGTTTAAAGCCTCCGCAATAAAGAGGAAAAAGCGGTTAAGGGATGGATGGGTTACCTAACCATATCCAATCAACCAAGAGAAATAAATTTTTTCCTTTTAGTCAATCCTCTCCCTTTTAGGGAAAGGTAATTATCCATTATCCATTATCCATTATTGAACTCTTCTTAAAAGAGATAAGATTGGTTAAAAAGGAAATTTTTTTTCTTTTGTTTCCTTGCTTATGACAGACTTTAAACCTTGATTTTTTGGTAACTAAGTTTTTTATCTCGCGCAGGGAAAGAGCTATTGCTTTTGATGCCCGATAAAAGCTTTATGAATTTAGCCAAAATTAAATCCTACTATAAAAGTCTGCTCTTATTGCTGAGAGCTAAATGCTTACAAATATAAGTTTTTTCTGAAGCATTAGCACAAATACCTTGATTTTGTCAATAATAGTAGAAAACCAATACCCAAAAGGTTCCCTGAAAATATTTCTTCTGAATTTAACATGAATTTTGAATCATCTGAGAGTACCCAAAAACAAAGTTATGGGCCACGGACTATTAGACCAATTGGAGTAGCTTCACTGCATAGTATTACCTTTTCTAGAGAGACTCTCTATGCTATTGACAAAAACCGTGGTTTTCTGCTAGAGATTAATCCAAAAACAGATAATACAACAGTTATTAATCCTTATCAGACTGATGAATTTACTGATGTTACAGGTATTTCTATCTGGAAAGATACTCTTTGGTTGACATGGGAAAATAAAATTTATTTCTGTCAGAATGCTATCGGTAATTCATCAGAGGGACGTTTAAAATGGCAACATTTTTTCACCTTACCTTATGCTGCTGATGGAATTGCTGTTTGGGAATCAACTGTTTATGTAACTTGTCAAAAATTAGGTAAAATTGTAGTTTTTGATAAAAATACTAAAGAACAAATTACAGGGTTTTATGCTCCAGGAATAGGGTTTGAAAATATTACAGTTCAGAATGAAGAATTATGGGTTTGCGATCGCGAAGAGCAAACTGTTTATTGTTTAGAAAGAGGAACTGGTAAAGTTAAATTTAGCGTATTGACTCCTTTTGAATCTCCAACTGGGTTAGCATTTTATCGCAACTTCACCACAGGAGAACGACAACTTTATGTTGCTTATTCTGGGGATGAACTTTACATTAGAGATGATCCTAATTCTGAAAAACAGTATGAATTAAGTAAGCGCGATCGCACGTTTATACATCCCCTTTATTTTTATTACAATGAACAGGAAAAATATGCTCTTTCTAATGGTTTTTTAATTGAGATGTCTTATGTTGAAGAATTAGAACCATTAGATGAAATATTTTTAGAAGATTTAGAATGGCGTATTGCTTTACCTTCAGAAACTCATCGCCAAAAAGTTAGAGAAATTTCTCCTATAGGAATGCCTTTTACTGAAGAAATTCAAGATGGTCAAAAAGTTGCTGTTTTTCGGTTTCAACCACTGCGTCAAACTGAAAGGCGGATATTTGGTTGGAAAGCTTTATTAGAAGTCAGGGCAATTAAGTATCAAATTCAACCTTTTAATGTAGAAAATATTCCTAAAATGTCACCAGATTTTCAAGAAAAATATCTGGTAGATAATGATAATTTGGCAATGGATAAAGAGATAGTTATTCGAGCTGCAAAAGATGCTGTTTGGAGAGAATCTAATCTATTACGTCAACTTCTCAAGATTCGTAATTATGTCTATGACCAACTTTCTTATGGAGTAACAGCTAAGATTGATACTCCCGATATTGTGTTGGAAAGAGGTATTGGTTCTTGTGGAGAATATGTAGGATTACTGTTAGCTTTGGCACGATTAAATGGCATTGCTTGTCGTACAGTAGGTCGGTATAAATGTCCGGCTTTTGCTGATAGAAAAGGTGTGCCTTTAGAGCCAGAATTTAATCATGTATGGTTAGAATTTTATCTACCTGGTTTTGGTTGGGTGCCGATGGAGTCAAATCCTGATGATTTACAAGAAGGTGGTCCTTATCCGTTAAGGTTTTTTATGGGGTTGGCTTGGTATCATGTAGAAATTGGTAAGGGAATTAAGTTTGAAATGATTAAGAATAAAGGAGTTGCTGTTAATAAGGAAGAAGTTTCAATTGGTAATTTGGCAATCAATCATGTCAGGTTTACAATTTTAGAAGAATTACCAAATAATTAATAATTAATAATTAATAATTAATAATTAATAATTAACGGTACTTTGATATTTTTCGAGCGCGAAAATGCCTTCAAAGCTACCAAATAATTAATAATTAATAATTAATAATTAATAATTAAATAATTTAGGTTAAAAGCCTCCCCTTGAAAAGAGAAAAAGCGGTGGTTATAATTAATAAATCGGAAGGAATTGGTCACTCC
>NZ_JAAHHT010000317.1 GCF_010672085.1 Okeania sp. SIO3I5 | reverse complement strand
TGAAAACCAAATTTATTATTGGCAGCAACTAATTTATTGATGGTATTTTTATCTGCTTTTTGGGCTAATTTATGTTGCTTCTGATTTCTGAAAATTATTGTACTGCCAGGTAAGTTATAGACTCCGAGAATGACAATTAAAATAATTGCTCCTAGAGACATTTGAGCAGAAATATCAGAAAATTTATTGACAAGTTCTTTGAACATTATTTTACCTCACTATAATCAATTGATAAAAATGATAATTATATTAATTTTCAACATTGCTAACTTTTTTGTCATCAATAATTTAAGACCATTTTGAAAAAAGAATGTTACGAATAGTTTGGCAAACAAAAATGGTTAAAGTCAGATGTATATTTGGCAGGATCGAATTATTTCATGGTCAAAAATGATAATAACAGCTCTTTCTACTGACTACTGACTACTGACTACTGACTACTATAAACAGTTCCAGTATTTGTAGCAAACATTTATCAAATTGGTATAAGACTGCTATATAAAACTTACTCTTAATTTTCTGGATTTGTAATTGCTCCCATAAACAGAATAGCGCCAGATTCGTCATCCCTAATGGCAAAAAAGAAGGGACGATTAACTAACATCTCAATAGGTATAGGTGAACTTCTAGCTCCTCCTGTCACGCTAGTAACAGCGGCTGCTTCTGTTCCTTTTTCATTAACTTCAACAAATGTTTTATGTTTAACTTCATCAATATATAAATTTGGTGGAATAGGAAGCATTTTAGAAAAATCAGCACTACTGTTAAAAGCTATTTCCATTCCTAAAGATTTCAGCAGATCATTGAGAGTAACTTCATATTCTGTTTTAAATTTTGGCAAGCCTAAATTAATTTTATTTAACGTCAACTGTTTCAGCCAATTTTTCAAGTTTTCTTCATTCAAAGATTGATAAAATTTCTCTAAACCTACTTGTTCCTTGGGAAGAAATATATACATACTAACTCTACCTTTTTTATAGGGCAAACTCACTAGCTGAAAATCTTCATTCTCGTAATATAAATTCATTGAGGATTGGAACATAATTGGATGTTGTTTTTGAGTTCCATTAGCTAAATAAAAGGGCATATTTTTAGTAGAATCCTCTGAAAATGGTTGCTCCCAATCAGCTTTAAAATAAATAGCGTTTAACAACAGCATTACTACATTAGACTTGAATTCTTGAATAATTTTATCAATTTTGCCTTCAGTTTTATCTTTTACCCAATTATTGATAATTTTCGGACTATTAGGATCGTTAAAGTCAATTTCCCTTACCTGACTCTGATAAAATTCTTGATTTATTTGGATAAAACTTGGATAAAAAGAACTTCCCTTTCTAGTCCAGATTGAGTTGGCAATATTTAATTTAATCTCGGGATTTAAACTGTTTAATAAAATCCCTAAATCTTGATTTGCTTGATTAATTTCCTCCAAACTCATTCCCTCAAAGTTTAAAGTTTTAGCCATAGCTTCTTGAGTTTTTCCCGCAGCGCCATTGTAAGTCATAGATAGAGCGATCGCTATACTTATTGGTGAGATAAAAACATTTTTGTCTGATTGGGATTTCTGAATTTCTGAAAATATTTGAAAACCAAATTTATTATTGGCAGCAACTAATTTATTGATGGTATTTTTATCTGCTTTTTGGGCTAATTTATGTTGCTTCTGATTTCTGAAAATTATTGTACTGCCAGGTAAGTTATAGACTCCGAAAATTACAATTAAAGTAATTGTTCCTAGAGACATTTTGGCAGAAATATTAGAAAATTTATTGACAAGTTCTTTGAACATTCTTTTACCTCACTATAATCAATTGATAAAAATGACAATTATATTAATTTTCAATATTGCTAATTTTTTTGTCAGAAATAATTTCAGACCGTTATATCAAACTTACTCTTAATTTTTTGGATTTGTAATTTCTCCCATAAACAGAATAGTGTCAGAATTATTATCTCTAATTGCAAAAAAGAAAGGGCGATTAACTAACATCTCAACAACTCTTTCCATTTGTCTACTTCTTGACATTATTACACTGGTAACTGCCGCTGCTTCTGTTCCTGTTTCATTCACTTCAACGAATGTTTTATGTTTAACTTCACTAATACATAAGTGTTCGGAACTAATTCCAGAAAAATCTGCTTCGTCTTTAAAAGCTATTTCCATTCCTAATGATTTCAGGGTCTCATTGAGAGTAATTTCATATTCAGTTTTAAATTTTGGCAAACCCAAATTAACTTTGCAAGAGTCAAACTTTTGCATCCATTTTTTCCAGTTTTCCTCATTTAAAGCTCTATAAAATTTCTCTAAACCTACTTGTTCCCTAGGGAGAAATATATACATACTTACACTACTTTCTCTGTATGGCAAATTTACAGCTTGGAAATCTTCATTTTCATAATATAAATGTCTTGATAATTGAGACATGATTGGATGTTGCTTTTGAGTTCCATTGCCTAAATAAAAAGGCATCTCTTGAGTAGAATCTTCTGAAAATTTTTGTTGCCAATCAGCTTGGAAATAAATAGCATTTAACAGAACCATGACATCATTGGAGGTGAGTTCTTGAATAATTTCATCAATTTTGCCTTCAGTTTTGTCTTTTACCCAATTATTGATTATTTCTATACTTTGAATTTCTTGAACTTGACTCTGATAAAATTCTTGGTTTATTTGCAGAAAACTCCCCTCAAAATGTACTCCTTTTTGAATCCAGATTGAGTTAGCAATATATAATTTAATTTCTGGATTTAAACTATCTAATAAAATTCCTAACTCTTGATTTGCCTGATTAATTTCCTCTAAACTTATCCCCTGAAAATTTAAAGTTTTAGCCATAGCTTCTTGAGTTTTTCCACCAGCGCCATTGTAGGTCATTGATAGAGCGATCGCTATGCTACTTGGCGAGATAAAAATATTTTCATTTTGCTGATATTTCTGAATTTCTGAAAATAGTTGAAAGGCAAATTTGTTATTAGCAGAAACTAATTTCTTGATTTTATTGCTCATATCTATACTTCCTATTTTGGTTAACCTAAATAATAGCAAATACCAAAAATCATCAACCCTCAACACTGCCGACTTGCCATTTTATTAAGCACTCCCGCGTTGCTCCAGGAAAAACTGCTTTTGCGACAATTACTTGATTTTCTTATGGGTAATTTAATCTCAGGATTTAAACTATCCAATAAAATTCCTAATTCTTGATTTGCTTGATTAATTTCCTCTCAACTCATTCCCTCAAAATTTAAAGTTTTAGCCATTGCTTCTTGAGTTTTTCCCACAGCACTATTGTAAGTCATAGATAGAGCGATCGCTATACTACTCGGCGAGATAAAAATATTTTCATTTTGCTGATATTTCTGAATTTCTGAAAATAGTTGAAAGGCAAATTTGTTATTAGCATAAACTAATTTATTGATTTTCTTGCTCATATCTATACTTCCTATTTTGGTTAACCTAAATAATAGCAAATACCAAAAATCATCAACCCTCAACACTGCCGACTTGCCATTTTATTAAGCACTCCCGCGTTGCTCCAGGAAAAACTGCTTTTGCGACAATTACTTGATTTTCTTATGGGTAATTTAATCTCAGGATTTAAACTATCCAGTAAAATTTCTAATTCTTGATTTGCTTGATTAATTTCCTCTCAACTCATTCCCTCAAAATTTAAAGTTTTAGCCATTGCTTCTTGAGTTTTTCCCACAGCACAATTGTAGGTCACAGATAGAGCGATCGCTATACTACTCGGCGAGATAAAAATATTTTCATTTGCCTGGGATTTCTGAATTTCTGAAAATAGTTGAAAGGCAAATTTGTTATTGGCATAAACTAATTTATTGATTTTATTGCTCATATCTATACTTCCTATTTTGGTTAACCTAAATAATACCAAATACCAAAAATCATCAACCCTCAATACTGCCGACTTGCCATTTTCTGGAGCAACGTCCGAGTGCTTCAGGAAAAACTGCTTTGGCGACAATTACTTGATTTTCTTATGGGTAATTTAATCTCAGGATTTAAACTATCCAATAAAATTCCTAATTCTTGATTTGCTTGATTAATTTCCTCTCAACTCATTCCCTCAAAATTTAAAGTTTTAGCCATAGCTTTTTGAGTTTTTCCCACAGCACAATTGTAGATAACAGATAGAGCGATCGCTATACTACTCGGCGAGATAAAAATATTTTCATTTGCCTGGGATTTCTGAATTTCTGAAAATAGTTGAAAGGCAAATTTGTTATTAGCATAAACTAATTGCATCATGGTATTTTTATCTGCTGTTTGGGCGAATTTCTGCTGCTTCTGATTTATGAAAATTATTCTACTGCCTGGTAAATTACAGACTCCCAGAATTATAATTAAAATAATTGCTCCTAGAGAAATTTTGGAAGAAATACCATAAAATTTCTTGACAAGTTCTTTGAACATTAGCAATTCCACAAAAGCGTGAGATACAAAGTTCGTTGATTTTAGGGATTAGGAAATAGGAAATCAAAAAGGTTGAAAACCAAAGTTGTTATTGGCAGAAACTAATTTCTTGATTTTCTTGCTCATATTTATACTTCCTATTTTAGTTAATCCAATAATAGCAGCGGACATCTATAAATGCTTAAATTCAATTAGGGATTACTTCTAAATTCAGAATTATGAATTATAAATTATAAATTATGAATTTATATCACATTTTTGGATTTGTAATTTCTCCCATAAACAAAATAGTTCCAGAATCATTATCTCTAATTGCAAAAAAGAAAGGACGGTTAACTAACATATCAACAACTATCTTTGCACTTCTCGTTCCCATTGTTATACTGGTAGTTGCTGCTGCTTCTGTTCCTTTTTCATTAACTTCAACAAAGGTTTTATGTTTAACTTCATCAATATATAACTCTGGTGGAGTAGGACGCATTCCAGAAAAATCTGCTGCCCTTTTGTCAAAAGCTATTTCCATTCCCAAAGATTTCAATACATTATTGAGAGTAACTTCATATTCAGTTTTAAATTTTGGCAAACCTAAATTAACTTTGTGATACTCAAACTCTAACATCCAATTTTGCCAGTTTCGAGCATTTAAAATTTGATAAAAATTTTCTAATCCTACTTGTTTTGCAGGCAGAAATATATACATACTTACACGACCTTCTCCATAAGGTAAACTTACTGCTTGAAAATCTTCATCTTCGTAATATAAATGTTCAGATGATTGAAACATAATTGGATGTTTTTTCTGCCTTCCATTTAGCAAATAAAAAGGTAATTCTTTAGTAGATTTTTCTGAAAATTCTTGCTCCCAATCAGCTTTAAAATAAATCGCATTTAACAAAACCATGACCGAATCTGGTTCTAGCTTATCAATAATTTGATCAATTTTTCCCTCCGTACAATCCTTAACCCAATTATTAATAATATCTGGTGTTTGAGGATGATCGAAATCTATTTCACTTACTTTACTTTGATAAAAATATTGATTTCTTTGTAGAAAACTTGGATCGAAAGATATTCCTTTTTTAGCCCAGATAGAGTTGCCAATATCTAATTCAATCTCTGGATTTAAACTATCTAATAAAGTTGCCAATTCTTTATTTGCCTGATTAACTTCCTCCAAACTCATTCCCTGAAAATTTAGAGTTTTAGCCATAGCTTCTTGAGTTTTTCCACTAGCACCATTGTAGGTCATAGATAGAGCGATCGCTATACTACTCGGCGAAATAAAAATATTTTCATTTGACTGTGATTTATGAATTTCTGAAAATAGTTGAAAAGCAAATTGATTATTAGCAGAAACTAATTTCATACTCATATCCATATATCCCGTTTGAGCTAACTGATTCTGGATCGGATTTGTATGATTATCGGTATGATTTTTCTGATTTTTTAACTTTATTGCAGCTCCCGGTAAATGATAGACTCCAAAAATTACAAATAAAGCAATTGCTCCTAAAGACATTTTTGCCGAAATAGCATAATATTTATGTATAAGTGCTTTGAACATTTTATTACCTCAATGGAGTGAATAAATAATAATGACAATCGATTTAATTTTCAACGGTGCTAATTTATTTGTCTTACCATTCTGGGCATTAATTATATTTTTGCCTAACTGGAAAGTGACCCGTAAAATTATGGAATCCTTGATTCCTTTTGCAATATTAGTAACCGTTTATATTTATTTACTTATTAGTAGTCTTACCCCTGAATCAGCAGCAGCTTTATCCAATCCTACTCTGTCAGATATCGCTAAATTCTTTGGGGAAGAATCAGCAGCAGCAACAGGATGGCTTCATTTTTTAGTTATGGATTTGTTTGTTGGTCGTTGGATTTATTGGGAAGGACAACGCACTGGCGTTTGGACTGTCCACTCAATAATTTTCTGTTTATTTGCCGGACCTTTTGGCTTATTATGTCATATTTTAACCTATTGGATCAGTCAAAAATTCTTCAGTAATTCTACAGAAAATACAAATTCAATACCTACTGTAGAAGGGGGTTCATTAATGGATAATGGATAATGGATAATGGATAATTACCTCTCCCTAAAAGAGAGAGGATTGACTAAAAGGAAAAGATTGATTTTTTCCCCTTTCAAGGGGAGGCTTTAAACCTAAATTATCTAATTATTTAATTGTTTAATTATTAATTATTTCGGTAAAATTAAGAAATTCATCTAAAACCCTCTTAAGTTTATAGGTTCTTAATCAAGATTCAGTAGTTTCTCATATACTATTAATATTGTGAAGCTTAAATAAATCCTTAGACCTCTCCAGAAAAGAGGGAATAGGGTTCATTAATGGATAATGGATAATGGATAATTACCTCTCTCTTTTAGGGAGAGGATTGACTAAAATGAAAAAATTGATTTTTTTTCCCTTGAAAGGGTCGGCTTTAAACCTGAATTATCTAATTATTTAATTGTTTAATTATTAATTACTTCGGTAAATAATTAATTATTTATGTACGATAATTGATTTTATTTTTGATTTTTGGAGATGTCTATTAGAATATTTTAGGTAAGAAATAGTAAGTCATTTCAATTATCAGTTAGTAGTACCTCCAAGTGAACCATTGGGATTGAAATAATGAACCAAATATTTTGTTCCCCTTAAAAGGTGAAGCTTTAGACCTGATTTTGTGGTAAAAATTGTTAATTAGGGAATAAGTAACAGGAAAAATAATTGAAAAATAACTATTAAAAGTAATTGATTGGTTATTTGTATCACCAGTTGAATCAACTTATTATTTGTGAGAAATTATTATATTTTTATTGTTACTTATTCCTCCTGGTTATTATTGTTTTTTACCAAAATCTCAGGTTTCATGTCTCCCCTTGAAAAGGCATAAAAAAAAGAAAATTCAGCATTTAAAGTCTCCCTATTGCACGAAGTGCTGATAACTGAAAACGAAAATAATATTCTTATTTTTGACTATTAAATAGAGGTAAAATTATGGCAGTTAAATATGATATTGTAATAATTGGCGGTGGTTCTGCTGGATTAGTAGTAGCTTCTGCTGCTGCTCAATTAAAAGCTAAAGTAGTATTAGTAGAACGGGATAAAATGGGTGGTGATTGTTTGTGGTATGGTTGTGTTCCTAGTAAGTCTTTAATTCATGCTTCTCGTGTTGCTTATGAAGTAAAAAATGCTTCTAGGTTTGGCATTTATACTCAACCACCAGAAATTGAATTTGCTAAAGCAACTGGTCATGCTCAACAAGTAATAGCTAATATTGAACCCCATGATTCTCCAGAAAGATTTCGAGGTTTAGGTGTTGAAATTATTTTTGGGGAAGGTAAGTTTATAGACAAGAAAACTTTTGAAGTTAATGGTCAACAATTAACTGCAAGAGCTTTTGTTATTTCGACAGGTTCTCGTCCTGCAATTCCATCTGTGGAGGGGTTAAATTCTGCTGGTTTCCTAACAAATGAAAAGGTATTTTCTCTAAAAGAACGACCAAATTCTTTGGCAATAATTGGCGCCGGCCCGATAGGTTGTGAGTTGGGTCAAGCTTTTTCTCGTCTTGGTAGTGAGGTGATTATTATCTCTAGTAAAAGTCATATTTTACCGAAGGAAGAACCGGAAGCTGCTCGAATCGTACAAGAACAATTTGAGTCGGAAGGAATTAATATTTTAAAGGAAGTTAGAGCGGAAAAAGTGGAAGTTGTGGATGGCAAAAAGCAAATAACGGCAGGTGGAACAAATATTATAGTTGATGAAATTTTAGTTGCTGGTGGTAGGTTGCCTAATGTCGAATCTTTGAATTTAGAAGCTGCTGGAGTAGAGGTAGGAAAACAAGGAATTATTGTTAATGAAAAGCTGCAAACTACTAATTCTAAAATTTATGCTTGTGGAGATGTAATTGGTGGTTATCAGTTTACTCATGTAGCTGGTTATGAAGCGGTTGTTGCTTTAACAAATGCGTTATTTTTTCCTATTAGTAAAGCGAATTATCGAGTTATTCCTTGGGCAACTTTTACCGATCCAGAATTGGCAAGAGTAGGATTAACAGAACAGCAAGCGAGGGAACGTTATGGAGATGATGTTTATATTTTGAAGCAACCATTTTCTGGTGTAGATCGCGCTCAAGCTGAAGCAGCTACAAAAGGATTTGGTAAGATTATTACTAGGGGAAATGGGGAAATTTTAGGAGCGCATTTAGTTGGTATTTCTGCTGGTGAATTAATCCATGAAATTGTTTTGGCAATGTCGAATAAGTTGCCTGTTTCTGCTTTGACTGGAATTCATATTTATCCAACTTTATCTGAGGTAAATAGTAAAGCAGGTTTATTGTTGAAAAAGCAGAAATATGCCAAGAATTTATGGCAGCAAAATATGTTGGAAAAGTTCTTTAGTTGGAGGCGCTCTTTTTAAGAATTAACAGTTAATAGTTATCAGTTGTAGGGTGGATAAATATAGAAATCCTAAAATAGACTGTAATATTTTATCGTAGGGGTTTGGTTTCCAAATCCCGTTTTAGTTTGTGTTTGGAGACCAAACCCCTACAGTTTTTTTCACAAATCATTTAATTAGGTAGGTGGGAAAATTTACCGAAACAATTAAACAATTAAATAATTAAATAATTAGATAATTCAGGTTTAAAGCCTCCCCTTTCAAGGGGAAGAAAATAAATTTTTTCCTTTTTGA
>NZ_JAAHHT010000316.1 GCF_010672085.1 Okeania sp. SIO3I5 | reverse complement strand
TTATTGAGGATAGTTGTGTGGTCAATATTCCAAGCTTCTAAACAAGTTCCTGACATTTGAGCGGTGGTAAAATTAGTGCCTATTGCTAATGCTTCGGTTAAATTTGCATTGTTTAAATTGGCAGCTTTTAGAGAAGCTTCTCCTAAGTCTGCTAGTTTGAAATTGGCATTACTTAAGTCGGCACTTACCAGGTTTGCTCCTCTTAAATTTGCTTCTATATATTGTTGGTCTTTTCCCCATCCAGTTATTAATAATTCTCTGACTTTTATATCTTCTAATATAGTTGCTTCGACTCTAGCAAATTTCAAATATTTGGTTTCTCGCCAGAATGTGCGAGTAGCATTAACAAATCGAAAATTTGTGCTTTTAAGGATGGCATGACTAAAGTCGGCATCGGTTAAATTTGCATTTTTAAAACAAGTGCCTTTTATAGCTCCAATGGCAACAGCAAATTTAAGGATGAAAAGATTATTTTTGTCTTCAGCTAATATCTTTTTTGCAAGATATTGACATATTAATATTAAGGTTAAACAAAGAACTATACATAGGATAATAAGCATCCACGGACTAGAATAACTTCTAAAATAATTTGAAATAGTCAATCCTCCAGCTATTACTACTGAGATTCCTGCTACTGCTGTATTTGCCAACCATTTTTCAGCGATAATTTCTGCTAAAACAACAGCTAAACTAAGAGTAAAAACTAATACAAATATTGCCATTATAGAAATCATTAAAGTCAGAATTATACCCAGTATAGAATTCACATCTCCATTATTCCAATAATTATCTATACCTATGATAATATTGCTACTCCTAAATATCCTTAATTGTCCTGATAACCAAAGGACCCAATTTGGTGCTTCTGAAATTCTGAAAAAACGAAAAAAAATGTCAAGTTTTTTCTCACTTATTGCCAAAGCTTCAAGTATTGGAATTGTTAGTATTATTAGAGAAAATAGATAAAGTAAATATTTTATTGTTTCTACAATTCCTTGGCGGATAGTAACCACTAATAAACTAATATTGACAAATTCTATAAACATTAATATTGCCATACCAAGATGGTTTAGTTCCCCTGATTCAGAAGCAATAAATCTAATGGGAACTGTAACAGCAAGAAATACTGCAATACCTGAAGTTATAAACAGGATAGCCGTGACAATAAATTTGATGATTATCTGAGATTTTGTTAATCCTGCTAAAGCATAGTTGAAGTTAGCCTTCGTGAGATTTGCTCCAGTAAAATCTGCTCCTCTTATATCAGCAAAAGAAAAATCTGCACCTGTTAAATCTTGATTTTTAAAAGAACGATTTTGATAATTTTTGCGTGGTTGTTTAGATGAATGAATTAGCATTATATTAACTCCTTTTTCTTTCGTATCAATAATTTCTCTATCCCCAATATTTTTTCAAACTAACTAAATCTTAGCTTTTCTAAATTATCACCATCAGATTATTAAGAGGGAGAGAAAATAATCTTAACTTTCTACAAGATTTATTTTAACTCACCCCCTTTAACCTTTACTATAATTAATTGACTTCTGCTGATAATTTTATCCCAAATGAATCTCGTAATTTTTGTAAAGCTCTTCTTCCTTTTTGTCGAACTCTATCGACTAACCTTTTTTCATCATCTAAATCCTCGATAATTAATTCGTTAAAATCAGCAACGCTTTTTGCCACTTCCTTCCATAAATATCCTTCAACCTCTCTCAAGTGCAAAATAAATTTTTCTTCTTCACTTAACTTTTCCAAACCTTCACTTAATAATTTTAGGTTAGGTTCTGTTGAATATATTAAATCTTCTTTTGAGTAAGTTAGATCGCTTTTGTTTTTGAGTTTTTCAACTAATTTTCCAGGTTTTATCTTTTTAGCAAAATTTTTAATGACGTTCAAACAGATTGTCTTGTACCAAGGATCAAAATTTTCAACATTTACTTTTTCAGATATAATTTTTTCTAAAGCAATTTCACGAGCTTCGACAACTACATCCATTATATCGTAATAAAAATGTAATCTACGTTGGTTAAGATTGTGATAAATAAATGCTTGAAAATATTTAGACTCTCGCATCCTGTATATATCACAGTCTAATTCTTTCGTTTTATTTGGTCCTGAATTTTGAGAATTTGTTTTTTCGTCAAGATTTCTAATGACATTAAAACAAATTCTCCTAAACCAAGGATTAAAACTTCCAAATATTTTTTCAGGTACAATTTTTTCTAAAGCAATTTCACGAGCTTTGACAACTATTTTTTCTAAAGCAATTTCACGAGCTTTGACAACTATATCCATTTCATCATAATCAGAATGTAATCCAAATTGCTTGAGCTTTGGGTTAATAAATTGCTGAAAAGATTCAGACTCTCGCATCGCCTGTATCTTACTATTTAGTTCTTGATTGAAGTCATTAGTTTTATTTTCTACTGATTTTTCAGACTTTGTTTTTTCCTCAAGATTTTTAATGACATTTAAACAAATTATCTTTAACCAAGCATAGAGCATTTCTCCATATATAATTTTTTCTAAAGCAATTTCACGAGTTTTGACAACTACATACATTGCATCATAATAAGAATCTAATCCAAATTGCTGGAGATTTCTGTCAATAAATGCTAGGAAATATTTAGACACTAGCATCCTGCGTATTTTACTATTTAGTTCCTGATTAAAGTCATCCATTTCTAATGTTTTTTGGTAAAGGTCTGGGTTTTGTAGATGATTTTACTGTAAGCACCTTTTTAAAGTTGGTATTGCACTACTATACTATACTTTCTAGTCTGGCTAAACTTTCAGAATAGAAGTGACTTAGCACTTCACAGTACCTCTACCTATATTTGTGTCCGAGAATGGCAAAAATGTGACAATATTATTTAGCTTTTATGGTCATATCAAATCTGCTTCCGGGTATCTCTACTGAATATTTGTGTCTGAAAATAGAAAAATTTCAGAGACTACCCTCTTATTGCCTGACTAGATTTTCCAAAAACATTTCACGGTGGAAAATTGACACAAATTTTAACCTGTTAAAACTTTTGATATTTATGCAAACCAACTACAACGCCACAATCTAGACGATAATTTACCTAGTAAAAATCATGTAAATTTGCTGCCAACTGGATTGCCTGACTAGATTTTCCCAAAATATTTCACGGTGGAAAATTGACACAAATTTTAATAGCTGTTAAAACTTTTGATATTTATGCAAACCAACTACAACGCCACAATCTAGACGATAATTTACCTAGTAAAAATCATGTAAATTTGCTGCCAACTGGATTGCCTGACTAGATTTTCCCAAAATATTTCACGGTGGAAAATTGACACAAATTTTAACCTATTAAAACTTTTGATATTTATGCAAACCAACTAAAACGCCACAATCTAGACGATAATTTCCCAAGTAAAAATCATGTAAATTTGCTGCCAACTGGGATGAAATAAATAAAAGATTATCTGAAACAACTATTTTGGTTAGCATTAAACAAACCCAATTGGTTACAAAAACCTCACATTTAGAAACTTGTTACTGAAATAATTAATAATTAAACAATTAAATCATTAAATCATTAAATAATTCATGTTTAAAGCTTTTCCTTTAAAGGGGAAAACAATAAATTTTTTCATTTTAGTCAATCCTATTCCTAAAAGGGAGAAGTAATTATCCATTAATGAATGATGATTTCTTTCCTTTATTGATTAGTAATATTCTTACTAAGTTGAATTCTAAGTGTTTCTTCAAACCTTCTCGATGCACTAAGTTATACCAATTTGAAAAAAGAATGTTACGAATAGTAATGGGTAGAAAAATATTTTACAGGAGATCCCTCTTTGAGAAAAAGATGATTTTCGACTAAAAAATGCTGTTGAAGCCATTCCCATACGACTCCTGACTCCTGAGTCCTAAAAAATTCCCTAAGTATTTGTAGCAAACATTTATCAAAATGGTATTAATTGCCCAAGGGGAGAAAAAAATGTTAGCCAACTTAGATAAACCTGTAACTTTCAAATAACTAGCTTACAATTTAGAGTCTAACAGTTATGCCTTATCCTATTAGCGCGTCTAACTTTAAAAGGTTAAGACTAAAATATGTATGTTAAAATCAAAGTTCTTTTTTGATAAAAATAATCATTCTTGTAGGTGGTGTGAGTAAACAAAGCTCGCCTTCATCTCAAACTCTATTTTTAGTCAATCGCAAATGTTTAAACTGTACCTTAAAAAAATTACAATTACTTTCCTTGTATTATTTCTCAATCCATTAATCGCACTTAGTCAAGAAACCACCAAAGAAATTTGTCCTACGGAACTAACTAATGCTATTGATACTGTAATAAATCGCCCAATTTTTCGTCGAACTCGGTGGGGAATTTTAGTCGAAACTTTATCTGGAAAAACTACAATTTACAGCCGAGATGCTGAATATTATTTTATCCCTGCTTCTACAGCTAAACTATTAACAACTGCAGCAGCATTACAAAAACTAAGACCTAATTTTAGAATTAGAACTTCAGTTTATAGTGATGGTAAAAACAATATATATGTTGTTGGTAGAGGCGATCCTAGTTTCACAGAAACTCAAATGAAAAGTTTAGCTGAACAACTAAAAGAACAGGGATTAGAAAATATCGAGCAACTAATTGCTGATGATAGTTATTTTCAGGGAATAACAGTTAATCCTAATTGGGAATGGGAAGACGTTCAAGCTGGTTATGGCGCACCAATTAATAGTTTAATATTTAATCAAAATGCTATAGATTTAGTTTTATCTCCTCAAGGTTTAGGTCAACCTTTAAAAGTTACTTTTGTTAATTCGGCGGAAAGTAAAAAATGGCAAATAGAAAATAATTCGGTGACTGTAACGACAAATGAAAAAGAATTTGTTGAAGTAGGGCGAGATTTTATTCAACCAATAATTCGTATATCTGGGCAACTCCGAATTGGCTCGGCATCGGAACCTGTTTATGTGGCAGTTGTAGAACCTGTGGATAATTTTTTAAATAAATTTCGTCAAGTTTTAGAGTCAGAAGGAATTAGGGTTTCTCGAATAGTAAAAAATTCACAAATAACCTCTAATTTAAACTTAACTGAATTAGCTTTTGTCGAATCTTCCACACTATCAGAATTAATAGAAGAAGTGAATAAAAAAAGTAATAATGTTTATGCAGAAGCCTTGTTACGTCAACTAGGAGTTAGGAGTAGATTAGTTCCTAATAAAAAATCTGATAATGATACTTTGGCAAAAAGTTTAGAAGAGGTAAAAGTAACTTTAACTAGATTAGGAGTTACTCCCAATAGTTTTAAATTAAATGATGGTTCTGGTTTATCTCGTCATAATTTAATTAGTCCGGAGGCTTTAGTACAAACTCTCAGAATAATGGCTAATTCTCCCTGGGCAAATATTTACAGAAATTCTTTACCTATTGCTGGTATTAGTGGCACATTAAGTCGGCGTTTTAGAAATAGTTTTGCAGAGGAAAATGTACAAGCAAAAACAGGAGCAATTAGTGGAGTTTCTGGTTTAGCAGGATATATTCAGCCTAGGAATTTTCAGCCTTTAGTTTTTAGTATTATTGTTAATCAATATGATTTAGAAACCAAAGAGTTGAGAACTGCTATTGATGAAATTGTTTTGCTCTTGACTCAGTTAAATTATTGTGATTAGAAATTATTTATCCGTCAAAAATTAAACAGTATTTAGAACCATTGAAAACTCTGATACTAGGTGACATAAAATTAATACTATAGCGGTTTTTGTTGGGATAAACAGTAGGGAAACTCGATGGAACCTCCCTACAACGTTTTGGTTTTAACTATCCCAATTTATCGTCTCGCACATTGATTTACTTCTACAGGAGAAAGTTGACCCGCATCATCCATAAGTGCAAAAATATAATCACCATTCGGTCTAACTTGGAAGAAAAAGTTGTCTGGAATGTAAGTGGGGTGTTTGCGATTCGTACCAGGATATACAGGGTCGTAGCCGAGAATAACTATTCCTCTTGGAGAGCTACGCATCCTCATAGTTTGCTGAACATAAGCAGTACGTCCAATATTTGGCTCGAAATATTGAGTAATCATAATTCCTTCATAACCATTCATCTGTAAAACACTTTCGTAAACAATACCTAAAACACTATAAGTTAGCCTCAAGCAACCATAAAGAGGATTTGATTGAGCGAGATATTTTGGTGAATTTTTATCAGAAGAATTATAGCTTTTATTTGTTGATAATTCTGCCGTAGTAGACTGAGGTAAACTTATTCCAGTAGCTATTTGAAGAGGTAGAAAAAAGGTAGTTACAAAAGAGTAAACTACTATTTGAATTAAAGCCTTATTTGACCCATGTAAAAATGAGTTTGAATTCTTTTTTTTAAGATGTTGATTTTTCATTTTTAATCCTTATTTTCCTGTGATTTTGAAATTAACTGGTTATATTATTTTTTGATTGATGCAGTGCAAAAAATCCTGCTAAATTGTCTGGTTTAATACCTCAATGGATAACCTCTTATTGTTGGTGAATAAACTTGATAATTTCCAAAACCTCTTGCAGCATTAATATTACCTGGTTTTTTTACCAAACTTTACCAGGAGGTAGTTGATTACTCAGAGATAGCCGTTCTACATATTTTTATGCTAAGTAAAATTAACTATACTCTTCAAAACTATCTAAAGAATAGGGATTGACTGAGAGTTGCATATATTGATAGAGGAATGTTTGGCTTTATCCTCCAGACCCCAATTCCCTAATTTCTTGATAGTGTCCATAAAATGAAGCACTACTCATAATATTTACTTCAAATAGTTAATCAATTCTTTTTTGCTTTGATGTTTTTTTTATTCTATCAATCTTCAAAAAAAAATTAAGCTTGAGGAAATTTCTCTTTTGAGCTTCTAGTTTTATGGTTAGCTCTTATACCAAGCGTGATAAATGTTTGTTACATAAGGTAAAAGTAAGGAAGAAGGCTTTAGTTATTTAAGATAGAAGGGATAAATTTTGAAAAAAAAGAGAAAACGATAGAGATAACTATCTAAAATGAATGGGAGCAGCTATATTGGCTACAAAGTCAGAAATGTTGATGAGAATTTATTCCTGATTGTATAGGTTTATTGATATAATTTAACCAGAAAATTTAGGATTTATTGCCAATGATAATTTTTAGCTAAAACGAAAAATATAGACAATATTTTGCAGATCTATCAATTAATAAAATCACTACTTGATAAACTTGATTTTATTAATTGATATCCAGGTGCAGTTTCCAGATCAGATAAATTGACCAAAATTGCCCAGGTATGATATCATTAACAAACATTGTAGTTATCTAATTTTATAGATTATGCAAATGTTAGAAAAAGAAAAAATAGCATTAACATTAAATAATTAATGGAGTGCAACATCAGCCAAATATAGAACCTCCCGTGACATTATTTAGATGTACTGCGAGAATATCTAGGTTTAACAGGCACAAAAAAAGGATTTGATCGCGGTGAATGTGGAGTTTGCACCGTTAAGATGGGAAGCGGATAAATTCTTGTATGATTTTGGCAGTGATTATGTTACCAATTATTCCACCTCCGAAAGGCTTTAGAATATTCTACACTCCTAATAGTGAGCTTCTATTATTTTACCGTCCAAATGGTATGAGATACTTACTTATATTCGCAATTATTTGCATTTTAGCTTGGATATTATTCTGTATTTTTATTGCTACATTGCTGATAACTTCATTTATTCTGATTCAAGATTATTTAATCAGTATTTTAACTTTTATATTTTTCTTTATTCCTTTAGTGATGTATTTTTTTGCTGCTAAAATTTTTAATCAAGCCTATATAATCCTATATTTTTTTCTAGCAAAAGCCACCTTTGACTTAAGATTTGACTGCCTAATTTTCAGTGAAAAATTAGGTACTTTTAGACAAAAAAAACAAAAGATTAGGCGCTCAAAAATTCAATATATACAACAAGTTAAAACTAGCGGTTTTAAAGGAAATAAATTTTCATCATGGGGCCTATTAATCAAAACTACCCATCAAGATTATCATCTTCTTGTCTATCAGTCTTATGACAAGATTCAATGGCTAGGTAATATTATTGCTACATGGGCTAAAGTTAGTTACCTACCATCATTAAAATGAAGTCATAAATCATATCTTGTCCGTTGGTATAGTCCCGTGTAAACCAAAAGGTAAATGTCTACAGGAAATTTAAGTTTTTTCGAGGTTAATACCCTTAAAACCCAGATTCCGCACTTCAATTTGCATTATTAAAAGTAGCATAAAAATTCGTGACTTGGTAAGTATTTATACTATGCAAATCATCTCAATTACTTTTTTCGTTGATCAAATTCCGAGTAAATAATCAAGCATAAATACTTGCTTGATTATTTACTCAATTACGGCAGCTATGATTTTCTTCTAAAATTCTCTCTTAAGTCTCCTGTCTCGAGTCTCCTGTCTCGAGTCTCCTGATTCCTGATTCTATACTACATTTTGTGGTGCGGAATGTGAGTTAAAACCGTTAAAATAACCAGACAAATTAACAACAAAAAAAAGACCTTAATCAAAGGCCTATCAATATTAATAAGTTATAACTAAAATCAAAGGCGGCACCCAGATTCGAACTGGGGGATGAGGATTTTGCAGACCCTTGCCTTACCACTTGGCCATGCCGCCGTTTTTACTTACTTATATTAAGTATACACTATTCAAGGAAATATCGCAAGCCTTAAACTGAATGGGTTCTAAATCACTTATGGCCTTGCTTTCCATTGCACTATGGACAAATACTTAAAGCTATTTATCAAAACGTTGGTTGAAGACTCGCGCTCTCCCGCACGGGAGCTAGGGCATGAAAACCAATCAATGTTGCGGGTTTACATATAGTATGTTAGAATGTGAATATTGAAAATTAATTTGGGCAAGACTCAAACTAGGAGTGAGAACAAAAAATATAACCTCTAAAAATAAACTAATCAGCTGACGTATAGTGTTTTTCAATAATTAACAATTGATAATTATTATCTTGAAAATAAAAAAAGCTCTCCATTTCTGGAGAGCTTTTTTTAATTAATCAATCGGTTAATGATTAACCCTTGATAGAAGGAGCTTCTACTGCAGCTAAATCTAGAGGGAAGTTGTGAGCGTTACGCTCGTGCATTACTTCCATTCCTAAGTTAGCCCGGTTGATGATGTCTGCCCAAGTATTTACTACACGACCACTGGAGTCAATGATAGACTGGTTGAAGTTGAAACCGTTTAGGTTGAATGCCATTGTACTCACACCTAATGCTGTGAACCAGATTCCTACTACTGGCCATGCTCCTAAGAAGA
>NZ_JAAHHT010000315.1:6714-9369 GCF_010672085.1 Okeania sp. SIO3I5 | reverse complement strand
TTTCCCCAATCCCGGAAACCCCCGCCACTAGGATCATTTCTGCTCTGACTTCTCCCCCTTTTGTGGGAGGGTGGGGAGTGTGGGGAGTGTGGGGAGTGTGGGGAGTGTGGGGGGAATTACTAAGGGGATTACTAACTCTATCAAAAGCATCCAGTAAGATTTGTACTTCGGTTTCCCGTCCGTAGAGTTTTTCGGGGATGAGGAAGCGATCGCTCACATCCCGCTCTCCTAACTCAAACGATCTAGTTTTTCCGGTTTGTTCTAACTGTTGCAGACATTTCTCTAGATCATGCTTCAAACCCAAGGCACTCTGATAACGGTCTTCCGCATTCTTATTCATCAATTTGAATGCTATTTCTTGCAAGACTTCTGGCACTTGAGTTTTCACAGGAAACTTGGGTTTATGGGCAATATGACAATGCACCAATTCCATTGGATCGCTACTTTCAAACGGTAATTTTCCACTTAGCAGTTCAAAAAATGTTACTCCCAGAGAATAGAAGTCGCTACGATAATCAATGCCTCGGTTCATGCGTCCGGTTTGTTCGGGGGAGATGTAGGCAAGGGTTCCTTCCAGAACGTTAGGGTTAATTAGTTGTTGTTGTTCAGTAGGTAATAAACTAGAGATACTGAAGTCGATCAGTTGAATTTGTTTGGTTTCAGGATGGATGACGATGTTGGCAGGTTTAATGTCTTTGTGAATAATCCGTTGTTGGGTTAGATAGTGGAGAGCTTCTGCTAGTTGGATGGCAATGTGGAGAAATTCGGTTAGAGAACAGTCTGATTTTGGCCAATAGTCGGAAAGAGCGATCGCTCCCGAATCTGGCATAATTAGAGCATAACCATTTTTATAGCGTTCCCAGGCCAAAGGTTGAACAATTCTCGGATGTTCCAGGTGACGGGTGATGATGTATTGGTTGCGGAATTGGACTAATTCATTAAAACTGGGGTAGGGGTTGCGTAAAACTTTAATGATGACTGGCCGCCGAGGGGTGGCTCGGATAGCTTGATAGATTACTGTGCGGTTTCCGGTATATATTTGGTTTTTTTCTTGATAACCAGGTAAATTGAGCATCATCATCTCCAGGGGAAGGGGAGTACCACATTTTACACTATTAAGTGAATTTTAAGTGTAAGTTTCAATAAAAATTAACCTTATTTGACCTATCCAAATTTAGTTGAAACTACGGTTAGTAGTAGTAACAAATCTTTTAGATAATTTCTTCATACGACTGCACAAAAAAATCGTCTAACATTGGTTTTTAATTATTTTTATACTCAAATTCAACATAATCCGTCAATCAATAGTATAAAATAAAAGTAAGAAATAGGATATAAATGATGCTTCTTTTCCATTACTAATACTTTTCCAGAAAGTGTCTACCTAAAATTAGGCCTACAAAACCCCCCTATTATAATTATGACACAGCTTAATTTTTTGTAATAAACAGCTACTTGCTACTCCTGGCAACATTTTTTAGTTTTGCAAACCAAGGTATATATCTCGGAAAACTTGTCGCTTTTCAAGATAAAAATTAATATAGAAATATAGGGAAATAAAAAAAAGCGACTAAATTCCTTTAATAAGACACATGGATAATCCACCACTAAAAATTAATAGTTAGCGTTCGGGGATCAATATATCTTATATCATTTCACTGAATTCTCAATTCAGAATTGAGAATTGAGAATGGCAGATTTGAGCGGCTAAAAATTTTGACATTCACAGCAGTTTCAGGCAATTATTTGACATTGAAAGTTTGAAACTATTTAACAGAATTGAGAATTGAGAATTGAGAATGGCAGATTTGAGCGGCTAAAAATTTTGACATTCACAGCAGTTTCAGGCAATTATTTGACATTGAAAGTTTGAAACTATTTCACAGAATTCAGAATTGAAAATTCAGAATTGAGAATGGCAGATTTGAGCGGCTAAAAAATTTGATATTCACAACAGTTTCAGGCAATTATTTGACATTGAAAGTTTGAAACTATTTCACAGAATTCAGAATTGAGAATTGAGAATGGCAGATTTGAGCAGCTAAAAATTTTGACACTCACAACAGTTTCAGGCAATTATTTGACATTGAAAGTTTGAAACTATTTAACAGAATTCAGAATTGAAAATTCAGAATTGAGAATGGCAGATTTGAGCGGCTAAAAATTTTGACATTCACAACAGTTTCAGGCAATTATTTGACATTGAAAGTTTGAAACTATTTCACAGAATTCAGAATTGAAAATTCAGAATTGAGAATGGCAGATTTGAGCGGCTAAAAATTTTGACATTCACAGCAGTTTCAGGCAATTATTTGACATTGAAAGTTTGAAACTATTTAACTGAATTCAGAATTGAAAATTCAGAATGGCAGATTTGAGCGGCTAAAAATTTTGACATTCACAGCAGTTTCAGGCAATTATTTAACATTGAAAGTTTGAAACTATTTAACTGAATTCAGAATTCAGAATTGAGAATTCAGAATTGAGAATTCAGAATGGCAGATTTGAGCGGCTAAAAATTTTGACATTCACAACAGTTTCAGGCAATTATTTGACATTAAAAGTTTGAAACTATTTAACTGAATTCAGAATTGAGAATTGAGAATGGCAGATTTGAGCAGCTAAAAATTTTGACATTCACAACAGTTTCAGGCA
>NZ_JAAHHT010000315.1:0-6614 GCF_010672085.1 Okeania sp. SIO3I5 | reverse complement strand
TCACAACAGTTTCAGGCAATTATTTGACATTAAAAGTTTGAAACTATTTAACTGAATTCAGAATTGAGAATTGAGAATGGCAGATTTGAGCAGCTAAAAATTTTGACATTCACAACAGTTTCAGGCAATTATTTAACATTGAAAGTTTGAAACTATTTAACAGAATTGAGAATTCAGAATTGAAAATTCAGAATTGAGAATGGCAGATTTGAGCGGCTAAAAAATTTGACACTCACAACAGTTTCAGGCAATTATTTGACATTAAAAGTTTGAAACTATTTAACTGAATTCAGAATTGAGAATTGAGAATGGCAGATTTGAGCAGCTAAAAATTTTGACATTCACAACAGTTTCAGGCAATTATTTAACATTGAAAGTTTGAAACTATTTAACAGAATTGAGAATTCAGAATTGAAAATTCAGAATTGAGAATGGCAGATTTGAGCGGCTAAAAAATTTGACACTCACAACAGTTTCAGGCAATTATTTGACATTAAAAGTTTGAAACTATTTAACTGAATTCAGAATTGAGAATTGAGAATGGCAGATTTGAGCAGCTAAAAATTTTGACATTCACAAGAGTTTCAGGCAATTATTTAACATTGAAAGTTTGAAACTATTTAACAGAATTGAGAATTCAGAATTGAGAATTCAGAATGGCAGATTTGAGCGGCTAAAAATTTTGACACTCACAACAGTTTCAGGCAATTATTTAACATTGAAAGTTTGAAACTATTTAACAGAATTGAGAATTCAGAATTGAGAATTCAGAATTGAGAATTCAGAATGGCAGATTTGAGCGGCTAAAAATTTTGACACTCACAACAGTTTCAGGCAATTATTTGACATTGAAAGTTTGAAACTATTTAACAGAATTCAGAATTGAAAATTGAGAATGGCAGATTTGAGCGGCTAAAAAATTTGACACTCACAAGAGTTTCAGGCAATTATTTGACATTGAAAGTTTGAAACTATTTAACAGAATTCAGAATTGAGAATTGAGAATGGCAGATTTGAGCAGCTAAAAATTTTGACATTCACAACAGTTTCAGGCAATTATTTAACATTGAAAGTTTGAAACTATTTAACAGAATTCAGAATTGAGAATTCAGAATTGAGAATTCAGAATGGCAGATTTGAGCAGCTAAAAAATTTGACACTTCCCTACAGTTTCAGGCAATTATTTGACATTAAAAGTTTGAAACTATTTGTGACATTCTTAAAGTGAATTGGTATCAGATTCCTTAGTATTAACAAAAAAAACTTGATCGAAGATAAATTTACATATTTTTGTCTCAAATCTAAACAATGTGAGAAAAATATCTCAAAGCTTTACAACGATAAAACAGCTTAATTTTAGGATAAATTAAAGCAATGACAAACATACTAGCAATTCAACAAAGGACTGCCTCTACTAAAGAAAAATCTTTAATATTATGGTTTGATGAAGTTGATATTAACGACATCCCATTAGTAGGAGGTAAAAACGCTTCCCTAGGGGAAATGATGCAACAACTTACCCCCAAAGGTATCAACATACCTAACGGTTTTGCTACCACTGCTTACGCTTACCGCTACTTCATCAAAACAGCAGGTTTAGAAACAAAACTGCGCCAACTGTTTGCCGATCTTGACGTTGAAGATATCAAAAATTTGCAACAACGGGGTAAAAAAGCACGAGCATTAATAATGAATACACCCTTTCCAGTAGAACTAGAACGAGCGATCGCCATCAGCTACGAAACCATATCTTACCTCTACGGTAAAGAAATAGATGTTGCCGTACGTTCCAGCGCTACTGCGGAAGACCTCCCCGATGCTAGTTTTGCCGGACAACAAGAAACCTACCTGAATATTCACGGGATTAAAAGTGTACTCAAAGCAGCTCATAAATGTTTTGCTTCAATATTCACAGATCGTGCAATTTCCTACCGTACTCTCAAAGGTTTCGACCATTTCGATGTTGCTCTATCCGTCGGCATTCAAAAAATGGTGCGTTCTGACCTCGCTACATCCGGCGTCATGTTTTCCATCGACACCGAAACTGGATTTAAAAATGCTGCTTTAGTTACAGCAGCTTACGGTTTAGGGGAAAACGTCGTCCAAGGTGCAGTCAACCCTGATGAATATCTAGTATTTAAACCAACTCTCCGGGAAGGTTTCCCCACTATTCTCAACAAACGCCTCGGCACTAAGGCAGTCAAAATGGTTTACGATGGCGGTAACTCCACGAAAAACGTACCCGTTGCCGAACGAAAGCAACAACAGTTTGCCCTGACTGATGATGAAATTTTACAACTTGCTCAGTGGGCGGTAGTTATAGAAGATCACTATTCCCAGGTGCGCGGTATTTACACCCCAATGGATATTGAATGGGCAAAAGATGGGAACGATGATACTTTATACATAGTGCAGGCGCGACCAGAAACTGTGCAATCTCAAAAATCTAGTAATGTGCTGCATACTTATCATTTGCAGGAGCGGGGGAAAGTCTTGGTGACGGGTCGCGCTGTAGGGCAAGGTATCGCTCAAGGGAAAGTGCGCGTGATTCTGGATACGGATAAAATTGGCGAATTTCAAGCAGGAGAGGTATTGGTAACTAACAAAACCGACCCGGACTGGGAACCAATTATGAAAAAAGCTAGTGCCATAGTTACTAACCAAGGTGGTCGTACTTGTCATGCTGCCATTATTGCGCGGGAGATGGGTATTCCGGCGATCGTTGGTTGTGAAAATGCGACTGAACTATTGAACGATGGTAACGCGACTCAACTATTGAACGATGGTAACGCGACTCAACTATTGAACAATAGCAACACGACTCAACTATTGAACAATAGCAACACGACTGAACTATTGAACGATGGTAACGCGACTCAACTATTGAACAATAGCAACACGACTGAACTATTGAACGATGGTAACGCGACTCAACTATTGAACAATAGCAACGCGACTGAAATATTGAACGATGGTAACGCGACTGAAATATTGAACAATAGCAACGCGACTGAACTATTGAACGATGGTAACGCGACTGAAATATTGAACAATAGTAATGAAGTAACTGTTTGTTGCGCTGAGGGAGAAGTAGGAACGGTTTATCAAGGTTTGCTGCCGTTTGAGGATGTGGAAACGGTGTTGGATGATATTCCCAAAACTCGCACCAGCATTTTAATGAATGTAGGCAACCCAGAGTCAGCTTTTCAGTTATCAGCAATTCCCTGTGATGGTGTAGGTTTGGCGCGGTTGGAATTTATAATTGCCAATCATATTGGGGTGCATCCGTTGGCGTTGCTGAATTTTGACCAAGTGGCAGATGAGGTTGAAAAAGCAAAAATTGCTGAGTTGACTGTAGGATACGAACGTAAGGCAGATTTCTTTATCGATCGCCTAGTTTATGGTATAGGAGCGATCGCTGCTGCCTTTTATCCGAAACCTGTCATTGTGCGGATGAGTGATTTTAAAAGTAATGAATATGCTAACTTATTGGGAGGGAAACAATTTGAACCCGATGAAGAAAATCCGATGATTGGTTGGCGGGGTGCGTCTCGTTATTATCATCCCAAATATCGGGAAGCTTTTGGTTTAGAATGTGTGGCGCTGAAGCGAGTCAGGGATGAAATGGGATTAGCAAATGTGATTCCTATGATTCCATTTTGTCGCACACCCCAGGAAGGGAAGAAGGTATTAGCAGAGATGGCAAAGTATGGTTTGGAAAGGGGTAAGAATTGTTTGCAGGTTTATGTAATGTGTGAGTTACCCAGTAATGTGATTTTAGTAGAACAGTTTGCTCAAATCTTTGATGGGTTTTCTATTGGATCGAATGATTTGACTCAGTTGGTATTAGGTTTAGACCGAGATTCAGCATTGGTGGCGGATGTTTTTGATGAACGCCATGATGCTGTGCGTCGGATGATCCAGATCGCCATTACAATTGCCCATGAA
Source organism: Okeania sp. SIO3I5 (assembly GCF_010672085.1). Classification (GTDB taxonomy): domain Bacteria; phylum Cyanobacteriota; class Cyanobacteriia; order Cyanobacteriales; family Microcoleaceae; genus Trichodesmium. The sequence goes on along the minus strand of NZ_JAAHHT010000315.1, from coordinate 2,666 downwards.
TGCGGGTGTAAGATTGGTATTTGTGGTCAGGCGCCGAGCGATTATCCCGAGTTTGCCCAGATGTTAGTAGAATTGGGAATTGATTCGATTAGTTTGAATCCTGATTCTGTTTTGAAGACTCGATTTGAAGTGGCAAAGTTAGAAGTCAAAGCGTAGGTTGGGTTGAGGAACGAAACCCAACAAAGTCGGGACTTACACAGAACCAGCATATCTAGTAGAGGGCGAATGCCATTCGCCCCTACAAATTATGATTTGGTATTTTGCGTAAGTCCTGAAAGTATTATTGTTGGGTTTCACTTGATTTTACAACGGCCTACATTTTGAGATGTGCTCCAGAGGGGGTTATCATCCAACAGAGCGATCGCCCATCTCCAGAAAAGAGGGAACAGGGAACAGGGAACAGGGGGGAATGATATCAAATCCGGTAGCATCGGTGTTATTCAGTATTTAAAGATAAGAGTCCTTATGGTAGGGGCGAATGGCATTCGCCCCTAACCATTGTATGAGGACGATAGAGTTATATTACTCTGAAGCCAACGGATTTGATATGATTGATAATTTATGGATAAGAATTGATTTTCTTTTTCATTTTTGGAGAAGTCTATTAGAAGTCAGAGTGTAGTAGCTTGCCTAGATTAAAATTGTGGGTAAGACCTCTCCCCTAACCCCTCTCCTGCAAGGAGAGGGGATAATGTTGCTCCCCCTTCCCTCGTAGGGAAGGGGGTTGGGGGGTTAGGTTTTTTTAGCCCAAGCTCGTCTAGACTAAAATTGTAGGTAAGGAGCAAGTAACCACCTTGAGACAAAGCCGATTTCTGGCGCTCCCAAGAATTAGAAGAAACCGGGTTTGTGGGAGATTAATTTTAGTATTGTGGGGTAAATGCTCAAACTTACTTAGGGATTACTTCTGAATTCTAAATTCTAAATTCTAAATTCCCATCTCTCTCCAATCTCCAGACGGAATAAAAGCTGCCCAATAATAAGGATGTTCATACCCTTCTGTTGCCAACATCTCTAACTGCGTTTGTCGCATTGCCTCCGATCGCCCCTCATTATTCAAAACCCGTTGATAATATTTGACCATCAAATCTTTCGTACCAAAATCATTCACTTGCCACAAACTAATTACCTGACTTTCACTACCAGCAATAGCTAACGCCCGACGCAAACCATAAACTCCATCTCCCACATTCTTTATTTCTCCTAACCCGGTATCGCAAGCAGACAATACTACCAACTTCGTACCACCCAAACTTAAATTGGCAATTTCTAACGCAGTCATTACTCCATCTTCATTCCCGCTTTCGCGTTCTGTGAATCCTGCTAAAGCTAAACCCGAACGTAGCAGTGGGTTTTCTAATTTGTCTAGTTTAATTGCAGGGAGAGAACTCTTAAAATCAAATCCTTCCATCAAACCGCTTCCCAAAGTTGGGGGTGCAGCTTCTTCCAAATCTTCGAGAAAGAAACCGTGGGTAGCAATATGGAGTATTTCTGGTGCATTGACTTGTTTAACTGCGTTTTCTGTAGCATCAGACTCAGTTAACAGAATTTCTTCTGATAACATCAATGCAATCTCTTCTGCTTCTGCTTTTGTTCCCGGTAATGAGCTAAGTCTTAATAAGTTTTGTGCCGGAAATAAAAACTCCTCCTCAGTGACGTCATCTTTAGTAGGTTCATTATTGCTGCCACGTTTACTATTAGCAACCAATTGAGCAGAATTAGGATTTCCTGGGATGTCGTATTCGGGGTTGGCAACTAATATAGGTGGTTGTTTTGCGGGGAAGTCGATGTCAAGTTTGAGCAAATCGCGTCCGGTGGTGAGGTAGGTAATGGTATAGTTTTCGATTAAATATTGGTTATTTTCATCCACGAGAGCAGCAAAGGGAATGAGGTTGAGTTGGGAGTCTGGAGATAACAGGATGTGTTTGGCGTTGCCTAATTTTTGGCGGATGGGTTGCATTACCTGTTGGTCTAAAGTACGGGCAATTTCTTGGATAGAACTATCTGATTTTGATAATTTGTCGCGAAATTCCTCGATGGTGTTGTGGATGGGTTCTACTTTTCCCAGGTCTAACCATTGGGGTGTGCCTGTAGAATGGAGGATGTAAACTGCATAGCGGGGTTCTCCGAATCTTTCACCTCGTTTAGCTTTAGCATCGTAAGGTTTGTACTGCATTATTTCCACTAATGCTGCATCAGCAGGAATTAACTTTTTTACTCTTTCAATAGTTACTGGTTTATTGGTGTTAGCAAATGCTGCACTAGCAAGAGAAAGGTCGGCTTCTAATTTTTCTGCTTTGCCTTTAAGATTAGCTATTCGTTGACGATATTGTTCTAGCGAGATATTTTTCGGTTTTTCGTAGATGAGGGCAGCTATTTGAGTGCGGGTGTTTGCCAGGTCATCGAGGAGTTTTTCATTTTCTGGGGTTAGGTTGTCGCGGATAGCTTGGAGTGAGTCAGCGATAGAGTCGAGGATGCGACCTTTGCGCCGGAGGATAGTGGTGAAGGCAAGGTTAGCTGCTTTTCGGTTTGTGGGTGCCTCTTGGAGATGCAGGGATATAGTGGCATTAGTTGTGGCTGAGAGCATTCTCATGGAAGCTTGTTTTTGACTTTCCGAACCTGTGGCAAGGAAAGAAGTAAGGGTAGTTTCTTGTACTTCCATTCCCTGA
>NZ_JAAHHT010000314.1 GCF_010672085.1 Okeania sp. SIO3I5 | reverse complement strand
GGGAAGGGTGGGAAGGGTGGGAAGGGTGGGAAGGGTGGGAAGTGTGGGAAGTGTGGGAAGTGTGGGAAGTGTGGGAAGGGTGGGAAGGGTGGGAAGGGTGGGAAGGGTTGAAGATGGAACATTTTTTTCTACCGAATTAAGCGGGTTTGATATCAAATAAGACTCGCTCTCAAAATTTTGCGGATTTGATTACTATGGGGTTGTATTTATCCAAAAAACTAAAAATAAAAGATAATTAGGAGAGCCAAAAATGTTATATCCCGATCGTAAAATTAAGCCTCAATCTACATCTTTGGTTTTCATAGATGCTCATCTAGATAACTATCAATTTCTAGCTACAGGAGTAGTAAATGATTTAGAAGTCATTATCCTGGATTCTACAGAAAATGGCATAAATAAAATTACTGAGACATTACAAAAAAAAATAACTACCCAAAATAAAATAGAAGCAATTCATATATTTTCTCACGGCAGTCCGGGCAGCTTACAATTAGGTAATACTTTTCTTAATCTAGACAGTTTAATATCTGCAAAAGAACAAATAAAACAGTGGAAAACTGCACTAAGCAAAACAGCTAATATTTTACTTTATGGCTGTAATTTAGCAGCGAATATCGGTGGAGAATTTGTACAGAAACTTAGTCAAATATTAGGAGTAAATATTGCAGCATCAGTTGACTTAACAGGTAGTAAACTTCTAGGAGGAAATTGGAACTTAGGATTTACTACAGGAAAAATTGTTGCAGAAAATCCATTACAACCAGAAGTAATGGCAAGTTATAACAGTGTATTTGCGACTTTAACAGTAACTAATAATAACGATGATGGAACTGGGTCTTTAAGAGAAGCGATCGCCACGGCTCAATCAGGAGATACAATTGAATTTTCTCCCAGTTTAGCTAATCAAACTATTACCCTAATTTCTGGTCAATTAGAAATAGATAAAGACTTAATTCTTGATGGAGGAAATGCTCAAGATTTAACTATTAGTGGCAATAATAATTCACGGGTAATAGACTTACAATTTACTCCTGATTTTCAACCCACAAATTTGACTGTTAAAAATATAATTATTGCTGATGGTAGGACTACCGCTGTAGATAGAGAGGGAGCAGGAGCAGGAATTCGGACTGAACAAACAAGCACTTTAATTGTTGAAAATAGTAAATTTATTAACAACACAGCAGGAGGTTTAGGAGGAGGTGCAATTTATAGTGGATTTCAAAGTAATGCCACTATTATTAATAGTCAATTTGAAAATAATGATGCAAGTCAAGCAATTAGAAATTCCTCTGGTCAATTGAGCGAACACGCTGGAGGTGCAATTTTAATTTGGAGTGAAAGTAATCTCACAGTAAGAGATAGTGAATTTACAAATAATAAAGGTGTAAATGGAGGAGCAATTAATAATCTTCTGAGCAACTTAACGGTAGAAAATTCCCAGTTTATTAATAATGATTCAACTTCTGCACAAAATACTGATTATGGTTATGGCGGAGCAATTTATACTGATGGTGCTAGCAATAATGATGGCGTAAGTTCTGGAACAATTAAAATTAGTAATAGTAGCTTTGATGGTAACAAAGGTGCTGGTCAAGGTGGGGGATTATTTCTATTTGCCTATCCTCCGGATAAAATCATTATAGAAAACAGTGAAATTATTAATAATCAGATAATTTCTAACTCAGTGGGAGATGCTTTAGGTGGTGGACTGAGGGTAGGAAATGCAGAATTAACTATTACTAATACTACCATTGCTAATAATTTAGCTTTAAGTCAAGGTGGCGGTTTATGGGTAGGAGGAAATGCACCTACAGAAATTATTAATAGTACCTTTTCTGGAAACAGAGCAGAAAGTGAAGATGGTAATAGTGGTTTAGGAGGGGCAATACTTTTAGCAAATACCTCTAATTCTACTAATATTACTAACACAACTATTGCTAATAATTATGCCGGATTTCAAGGTGGAGGATTTTGGGGCGGTAACTCAAATACTACTTTAACAAATACTATTGTTGCCTATAATGTAGCTAACAATGGTGGTAATAATTTTAATATTTTTCATAATACAGGAACTGAGTTTAGTGATGGTGGCGGAAATATTCAGTCGGATGAACTTAATCCTAATGATACGAAGGTAACAGCAGGAGTAACACTCACCGATCCTTTATTAGCAGATTTACAACGAGTAGATAATATTTTCATACATCCTCTATTGGACAATAGTCCCGCTATTGATGCGGGTGTTAACGGGAACGCACCAGATACCGACCAAATAGGTCAAACTCGTCCTGTTGATGGTGATAATAATGGTAGCAGTATTACTGATGTTGGTGCTTTTGAATTTGTTGTCGCATCTTCAAATCCAACCCCTAGTAACAACCAACCTACAGATATATCTATAGATAACAATACCGTTGCAGAAAATAGTGAGAATGGAACAGTGGTAGGTAGTTTGACTACAACTGACTCTGATGCTGATGATACTCACACTTATACATTATTGGATGATGCCGATGGTCGTTTTGTAGTGGATGGAGACCGAATATTAGTAGCTAATGGTTCAATACTTGATTTTGAAAATAATACGACTCATACGATTACTGTTCGGACGACTGATAGTGGAGAACCCGCAGAAAGTTTTGATGAACAGGTGACTATTAATGTGACTGATGTGGATGAGACTCCAACCCCTAGTAACAACCCACCTACAGATATATCTCTAGATAATAATAGCATTACAGAAAATAGTGAGAATGGAACAGTGGTAGGTACTCTAACTACAACTGACTCTGATGCTGATGATACTCACACTTATACATTACTCAATGATGCCGATGGTCGTTTTGCAGTGGATGGAAACCGAATATTAGTAGCTAATGGTTCTTTGTTTGATTTTGAAAATAATACGACTCATACGATTACGGTTCGGACGACTGATAGTGGAGAACCCGCAGAAAGTTTTGATGAACAGGTGACTATAAATGTGACTGATGTGGATGAGACACCAACTTCTAGCAACAACCAACCTACAGATATATCTCTAGATAACAATACTGTGGCAGAAAATAGTGAGAATGGAACAGTGGTAGGTACTCTAACTACAACTGACTCTGATGCTGATGATACTCACACTTATACATTACTCAATGATGCCGATGGTCGTTTTGTTCTGGATGGAGACCGAATATTAGTAGCTAATGGTTCAATACTTGATTTTGAAAATAATACGACTCATACGATTACTGTTCGGACGACTGATAGTGGAGAACCCGCAGAAAGTTTTGATGAACAGGTGACTGTAAATGTGACTGATGTGGATGAGACTCCAGCAAATAATAATATTCTTGGCACTCCAGGTAGCGATCGCCTCACGGGAACAGATAATGGCGATACTTTTTCAGGTGGTGAGGGTAACGATACTTATATTATTAATAACAGTGCAGATATAATTATCGAAGAGGGTAATGCTGGTATTGATACTGCTGAGTCTAGTATCACCTATCGTTTACCAAGCAATGTGGAAAACCTGGTGCTAACGGGGGAAAATATTAACGGTTCTGGAAACTCTCGAAATAATTATATTGCAGGTAGTGATGGTGAGAATAAAATAGTAGGAGGTCGAGGTAACGATGCACTTTTAGGAGCGAGTGGAGCAGATACAATTATTGGAAGTATTGGTAATGACATTTTGTTAGGAGGAGCAGGTAACGATATTTTAGAAGGGCGTTCAGGTCGCGATCGCTTGAATGGTGGTGCTGGTAACGATACTCTAACTGGAGGTGCGAGTAAGGATAAGTTCATTTTTAATACTAACCAACCTTTTAAAGCGGAGGATCTTGGTACAGATATTATTACTGACTTCCAGGAAAACAGGGATAAAATTTTGTTAGACCGAGATACATTTACAGCTATTAATAGTTTGCCTGGTGAAGGTTTTAGTATTGTTGAGGAGTTTGAGGTTGTTAGTAGTGACGCACAAGCGGAAACTGTAGCAGGAGTTATTATTTATAATCAGACGAATGGTAATTTGTTCTATAACCAAAATGGTGTAGCAAATGGTTTTGGAGAAGGAGGTTTATTTGCAAATGTTACTAATACTCCTGAGTTAGAAAGTTCTGATTTTCAGATTAGATAATGGTACTGAATAGATCGTATTCATTAGACATCTCCAGAAAAGAGGGAACAGGGAACAGGGAACAGGGAACAGGGAAGAACAATTGATAATTTCTGGATAAGAATTGATTTTACTTTTTATTTTTGGAGATGTCTATTGACCAAAAAATCAGGTCTCAAACCTCCCCATTTTGAAGTGCGGAATGTAGGTTGAATATTTTTCAAGTAATATCATATCCGGTAGGATCGGAAAGTGTATAGAATTAGTCCTGAATTGGAAAAAAACCTTCTGCCTCCCCCCCTTTCAAAGGGGGGTAGGGGGGATGCCTCCTGCCTTACTTCCTCCAAAGTGTAAGTATTCAACCGGACATGATATTATATCATGTCCGGTAGCATCGGAAAGTGTATAGAATTAATCCTGAATTGGAAAAAAACCTTCTGCCTTCTGCCTCCTGCCTCCTGCCTTTCTTCCTCCAAAGTGTAAGTTATAATTCATCCTGCAAATATGCAACATCAATTAATCACCATCCGAGAGTATTTGTAAACGAACTGTTTGGTTATTGAGGTCATTTAAACTCATTTCAATCACATTATTTGAAAGTTTGTCCAGACACCCTAATAGATGTCGTAGATGAGGTGTACTAGCACCAGTATCCACAAATAATCGTTCTGATAAATTACCTACACGCCTCCAGCTACTATAAAGTTTAGCCATTGTTGCCTCTAGTTGGGCAGATTGTTTTACCAAGTCAGCAACTACATTGAGACATTCCAATCTTAAAGCTTCTTCTAATACCATTTCCATATCCAATGATGATTCACTTAATGCTTGAACTTTCGCTGCAGCATCAAGATATTTAGATAGGTTACGAGCATCTGAGGTTAGTTGCTTGAGTGTATCTACTTCTGGATTTTGGACGATTTCCTCTTGAATTGCGCTTAAGTGGGATTCTGGTAATTTTTCCATTTCCCGGACTAGGGGAGCTAAATAACGGGGTGGCATGGAACCAGAGGTGGCCTTGGCTCTAATTTCGTCTGGCAGCAAATCTGAACTAACGGCGGTCCATTCATCTGCTAGTTGTTTAACTTCTCGTCTGGTGATGCGATCGCCTTTTTTGGCTGCATCTGTGACCATTTGTTGGACTTCTGTGGGAGATTTGGCCGTTTCGACAAAGGCTCTTTTGCTAAAGTTATTAATGGAGTCTGGGTCCAGATGTCCTTCTTCTATTAAAGTATCAGCACTATTGGCCAATTCTATTAAGGCATAAGCTTGACTCTTATTAATTTCTCTTTCTTTGAGCCAATTTAGGAATCCGCTACCCCGTCCATCGCCTCCTTTTTTTTCTCGGTCTCTAATGATTCTGAGGATATGGCCTCGCCAAATTTCGGTCTGGAGGTCAAAGCGATCGCAAACTTTCCAGGCTGTGTCTACTACATTTTCAAACTCAGAGTCGGCAATTTCTTCATCTTCTGGGTCGGGTAGGTCTAAGTTGAGCTTCGGGAAATTATTTAGAGCTTCGGCAAGAGCTTCGGGAAATTGGGGCATTTCAGGCATAACAGAACAGTATTATGGCTCACAGTGCCGAAATATTATTGCATCATTGGCTGAATAATACCAAATTATTAGCCAATAGTCTTACTTAGTTAGTCATAAGTCTAAATTGGTTTATGAGTGGGTTTTTCCTGGGGAAATGCTCCGGGAAGCACAATGCAGAAATAGTGAAATGCCCAAAAATCCTATTAGTGAAATAGACTCTTATAGCATTTCTAAAAAAGAATGCTACATAAAATTGGGTGGGAAAGTGTTGAAGGTGTGGGAGGTTTCGGGATATAAAAAAACAGGAAAAGTATATGCTATACTACCTTGATTTATTAAAACATACTTTAAATCTTGAAAATATTTAATTATTGAAGTGTAGCTGAAGTATAGCATTAATTCATGGTAATTGGTATTAAGTCTGAAGCGATCGCTACTCTCCATATTCCTTAAACCCTACACCATCTAATAAAAGTTAATTTCTTTATGCTAGTATATAAAAGTTGATTAAAATCACAGTTTAATTGAGTATTTTTTTTGGGGGGACAAATCAACTCAATTTGTCTGTTATTTTATTTGCTTTCTTGTTTTTTATATGATGATTAGAAAGCTATTTTTCTATATAAAATTACTATCTATAGTTTGAGTCAAATGTCAGTTAAAAATACAGATTCAGGAATGACACCGGAAGTAATTGAACAAATAAGGAATATAGTACGAGAGGAGATAAAATCTGGATTGCAACTGGCAACTATCAGAGGAGAATCTAACCTTCTAACAGATGCAGAATTTTTTGTTGCTGTCGAAAAAAATGTTCAGAAAATTTTAACAGAAGTTGGAAAAATTAAATCTGGCAACAAAGGTTACAAGGCAAGTTTAGATGATGTCTGGAATTTAATTTTAAAAATAAATGAGCGAGCAGATATTCGAGAATATTACAAAAGAGCTGGGGAAGAGCCACGGAAAACTAAAGAAATTATAGACCTACATCTTCTGGGAAAACAACATAAACTTCCATTATTTTCTGACTATCTAGAACGTCTCAGAGAAGAGCTAGAAGATATTTTTTTGGAAATTAAATCTTCACCTGTAAATACTTTTAATTGTGACACCGAAACCAAGGAAATTATTCAAAGTTTTTTAGAGTCTATTCCGCTCTATAGAAATGAGGAGCAACAAGAAGATGAAAGTGACACCTGAAACCTGTTTTGATTTACTTGTAACTGGATTAGTAGACTTAGAAAGTGCTTATGAACAAGAAGGAGGTATTACCCATCCTTACCCTAAAAATCTGCAACGAGCATTAAATCAATTAGCACTGTTATCGTTGAGAGAAAATAAACCAATTATTCAAAGTTTAGGAGAGGTTCTTAAGCTCTGTAAAACAACTCCTTTAATAGACTGGCCTATTAATTTTTCTCAAAAGGAAGATATTTGTCTACTAGAAAATATTCCTGAAATTAAAATTACTGAAGAGTGTCAAGAATTTGCTCAAGATGTTATTGAAAGTAATAAGCCTGGAATTCTTCAAAAAGAAGTTTACCAGAAAATTATAGCTCTAACATCACGCAGTAAAACGATTGAAGAGAAGGATGCTATATATCGCCAGGTTAGGGAATTTTTAGCCAAACATTCAATTACAACGCTGAAAGAAAGGGTGCAGTTTAATGCAAGATTTAAAGCAAAATTTAAAGCTAATTCAAAAGTGTTAGAAGAGGGAATTTTTAATGTGGTATACACTCATTCTGTTCCTGCTAGTAAATTTATCAATGATAAAATTGCCAGATGCAAATTATGTGGAAGTCTGGTGACTATGTATAATGAAAGAATGATTTGTACCGTACATAAATGCGATTTCAACACATCACAAAATAAGGAAAGTCTTATTGATTATATAGAACCTAATGAAACAGTAAAATTAGCAGCTCCAGACATTCGATATTATCTGGTTTCGCCTACAGTACCGGAGCTTAAATTGCGAGACAGAGCTAAAGAACTTAAGTGTAAAGTGACAATGTGGCCAGGACTTGATTCTTACGATTTACTGATTGTTTGTCCAGATGGATACAAATTGTGTGTAGATGTCAAGGACTGGGTTAGTCCTGATGGGTTAGCGGAAAAATGTTCCGAAAAAGGTTTTCCTATGGACGATATTAAAAAATATGGAATAGAAGGTGATGAATACTGCTTTGTTGTTCCAGATGCACGGAAAGCAAAAACGCCAAATTACAAAGAGGTATTTATCGAGCATTCAAATGCAGAAATTTATTACGAAAGCGAATTAATTGACTTAATTAAGAACCATGTTTGAAACAAATGTATTTACTCCTCTTATAAGAGATTTAGAGAATATTGTTGAGAACTCCAACCAATTTTCTCTAGGAGATTTAACGGCAAAAGAGTTTATTAAGCTAGAAGCTGGATTATATTTATTACACTTGGTAATGCCAAATGAACCTGTAGAAAGTTTAAGTTTCTTGCTATGTTTGTATGACTTACCTCACGAAGGACTACAGAACTTATCAGCAAGCGATCGCTACAAAGTAAGAAAAGCATCTTATCTTTTGTCTGCTCTGCGTTCGACTAAAATACTTTCGGAGCGTTTAGATGCTTACCAGAAAGTTATCCCACCATATCTGAGATGGTTTCCAGATGCTGTTTTATCAGCACCTATTGAGTCTATGGGTAGTGGTTTATTAGCTACGCGGGAGCAAGTCTATCATCGTATATTTAATAATGGAAATTTAGACATTGATCAAGAAAAGACAGAAGTTAAATATGCGCGTCCTGATAAACACTATTTATCGGGAAATCCGCAAAAAGGAGAAGATGTCAAATCTTATCGAATACCAGAAGATGACTATAACTTGGTTTTAAGGCAACTACAAATTAATCCAACACAAGGTAATCCTATACAACAAGCTAGAAGAAACAGTCAGCTACCAGGTTTTAATTTATCTGATTTAACTCAGTATGACAATCAAAAAGGAAGTGTCACCTATACAAAAGTAGAATTAATGGCAACTGCTTGTTGGATGGATGAACAGTTAATTAGTAAAGGAAAGTCAGCAAAATATGAAAGTATTTTAAACAAAACGTTTTGGGAATGTTATGACGGAACTCCAGATGACACCTTATATTTAGATGGCACTGTTAATTTGGTTGGTATGGTAAATGCAGGGAAAAGCACTCTTGCTAAAATTGTAGCAGTACATCAAGCAAAGCATAATCTCCGAACAACTCTAGTTTTTGGCAGTGTAACAGATTGCAAGGATGTAGAAGAGGAATTAAATGTTATTCTAGAAGGACTGAACCAGCGCGCAGCAACTATTATCGGTGTTTCTAATCGCTATTCTTACACGAGTCAAATTCATAATTCTGTGATCCGTAGGCAAGAATCTTTAGATGATAGTGCAAATGCAGCATCACTTTCTACGATTTGTTTGCTGGATAACTATTTAGATGAGGAAGATTATAACGTTTTAGAATCCGCGATCGCTCCCTGTAATAGCTTGCGATCGCCATCTCGAAATAATCCAGAGGAACCGTCTACAAGTAATTGGATGTGTCCGTTTTTTCATGTTTGTCCTAGTAAAAAGGGGGATCTTGCACTTGTAGATAGTATTGTTTGGATTACAACGCCACAAGCGCTGCTGAAATCAAATGTACCCAGACAACTTATTAAGGGTGTTTATAGGATTAAATATGGTGAATTAATCTATATTGCCAGCTCTCTAATAATCTTTGATGAATCTGATAATGTTCAAGTCTATTTTGATTCTGAATTTTGA
>NZ_JAAHHT010000313.1 GCF_010672085.1 Okeania sp. SIO3I5 | reverse complement strand
TCAATGGGCAATGGCTCAACATAATCTTGGCTTTGCCTACAGAGAGAGAATAAGGGGAGACAAAGCCGAGAATATTGAATCTGCCATTGCTGCATACCAACAAGCTTTGCTGGTGCGCACCCAAACTGACTTTCCCATCGACTGGGCAGCAACTCAAAACATTCTTGGTATTGCCTACTGGGACAGAATAAGGGGAGACAAAGCCGAGAATATTGAATCTGCCATTGCTGCATTCCAACAAGCTTTGCTGGTTTACACCCAAACTGACTTCCCCATCGAGTGGGCAATAGCTCAAAATAATCTCGGCATTGCCTACAGTGACAGAACAACCGGAGACAAAGCTGAGAACATTGAATCTGCCATTGCTGCATTCCAACAGGCTTTACTGGTGCGTACCCAAACTGGTTTTCCTATGGACTGGGCAATAACTCAAAATAATCTCGGGGCTGCCTACAGAGAGAGAACAAGGGGAGACAAAGCCGAGAATATTGAATCTGCCATTGCTGCATTCCAACGAGCTTTGCTGGTTTGCACCCTAGAAGCCAACCCTCTCGAACATCTCAAAACTACCCGCTACTTAGGCCACCTATATTTTGACAACCAAAACTGGCAACTCGCTACCGACACTTATGAAAAAGCTATAAAAGCAGTAGAAGTTAGTCGCACTTGGGCAACCACCGATGAACGTCGCCAGGAAATTATAGCACAAGCAATGCAGGTTTATCAAAATCAGGTGCAAGCATACATCAATCTAGGCCAATGGGATAAAGCCATAGAAACAGTCGAACGCACCAAAGCCCGTACTCTAGTAGGACTCCTTGTCAAGCGCGAACTCTATCCTAAAGGTAATGTTCCTCAAGAAACTATCGCCGAGCTAGAGCGACTGCGACGAAACATTCCATCACTGGAAAGACAGTTACAGATAGAGCAAGGTAATATTCCTCAAGAATTTATCGCTGGGCTAGATCAATGGCTGCAAAAAGGTAATGTTCTTCAAGAAGCTATCGCCGAGCTAGAACGACTGCGACAAAACATTCCATCACTGGAAAGACAATTACAAGAGCAAGGTTATACTCCTCAAGAATTTATCGCTGAGCTAGATCAATGGCTGCAAAACAAGCCATCACTGGAAAGCCAATTGCGAGAGATAGCTATAGAGCGGCTATCAAAAGAACGGGAGCAAAAATCGCGGGAGCAAAAATCGTTAGAAAACTCACAGAAACAGAAACGTCTACAGCAAGAATTAGAAAAATCACGGCAGGAATTAGATGAGGTACTAAATCAAATTAAAGATATAGATCCCAATTTCACTTTAACTGAGAGGGTAGACCCAATTCTGTTCAGAGATATTCAAAACCTTCTCGATCAACATACTGCTATGATTAAGTGGTATATCGCCCATAACAAAATTATCACCTTTATCATTACTGCTAATAGTCAGCACCCTATAGTGGAACAATCATCGGCTGAAGAAAAAGAAACCTTTGCTCATTGGGGTGGCGATTATTTCAAAGAATATGTTTGGGAAAAAAATCAGTGGATAAAGAATTTAGATTCTAACCTTAAGCGTCTAGCTGAGATACTAAATATCGATCGCCTCCTTACCAAAATAGATAACATCTTTGAAAAACAAGGGATTAAATGTAACCGTCTCATTCTCATTCCTCATCGTGGACTGCACCTGTTTCCTCTCCATGTAATGCCCCTAGAAAATGGCGATTTGCTGATAGATCGCTTTGACAGAGGTATTAGTTATGCCCCCAGTAGCCAAATATTACAACTCACTCACAAACAACAACGTCCCCACTTCAGTCAACTGTTTGCCGTGCAAAACCCCACAAAGGATTTAATCTACGCTGACTTAGAAGTACAGACAATTCGTTCGTGTTTTGATTCAGCAGAAGTCTTAATTAGAGAGGATGCTAGTGAAACAAAAGTCAAAACCAACCCCCATTTCCAATCATCCCACTGTAGTCATTTCTCCTGCCATGGCAACTTCCACTTAGATCTAGATAATGGCTCTGCATTTGACTCTGCGCTTTCTTTAGCCAAAGATGATAGTCAAGAAGATGGGAAACTTACCCTAGCAGAAATCTTTAGACTCAACCTAAGTCAATGTCGCCTCGTCACCCTCTCTGCTTGTGAAACTGGGTTAAGTGGGTTATACAGTCCAACCGACGAATATATTAGTCTTCCTAGTGGGTTTATACTTGCAGGCAGCCCCAGTGTTGTCTGTAGTTTGTGGACAGTAGCTGACGTTTCTACAGCTTTTTTAATGGTCAAATTTTATCAAAACCTCAAAAGCTACCCAGAATTGGGAGAAGGTACTGTAGCAATAGCTTTAAAAGATGCTCAAATGTGGTTAAGGAATCTAACTAGCAAGGAAGGGGAAGAATTTCTAGAGAAAATTCAACCCTACATTGACATTATTTACCAAGGAAAATCAGAAAAAGGCAAGAATAATTTTATAAATAAGGCAAAAAAACGTATAAATTCTCAGCCCCATCCCTTTAACTCTCCGTTTTATTGGGCAGCCTTCACTGCAGTAGGATTTTAACTATCCTTCACTGTGAGAATTGCACCATTTTTTTATACCTTTTTTAGCCAGATAGATTACTAACGGGGCTGCAACAGCTTCAGGAATTTGACCTGCGGCACACAAAGATGCTACACCAGCACTTAACAGCCCCGACATTACCTCATCTATAAATTTTTCATCACAGACAATATTGCGTGATTTTTCGGCTAATTCCTCAAGAATGTTAGGAACTGACCTAGAGACCATCATATCTTCTATATCATACTCTGCTGCTAACCGAGCAGCAGCCTGTGCTAAATTTCTATTCTCTTCTTCAATAGCATCAAGAGCATAGAGGGCTTCCTCTTGGTTATTTTGAGAAAATTGCTCTCGGTATAGAGCAATATCTTCAGGAGTTAATTTAATACGATCGCTCATTCTACAAATTTAGGTAATTAATTTTGTATATTACTCTAAATTACTCTAACTATCAATGCCGAAAGCGATCGCTAATAATATGTTAAAATCTAAATAAGTCTATTTAACAAATTTAATTATGACTACTCAACTAATCGAACAAATCTTACAACTCAGTATTTCAGAAAGACTAGAATTAATAGAAAATATCTGGAATAGTATTACCGATATACCCGATGCAATTGAATTAACAGAAAAACAAAAACAAGAACTAGATTATCGCTTAGAATTATATGAGCAAAACTCGGCAAGAGGTTCAAACTGGGAGGAAGTCAAGCAAAGAATTAAAAACAGAAAATGAACTACAAAATTATTATTCAACCTGAAGCAGAAAAAGATTTAGATGCAGCTTATATTTGGTATGAAAATTGTCGTCCGGAACTTGGATAAGAATTTCTTAGTGCTATTGAGAACTGTCTATCTTTAATTAAAGTAAATCCTTTAGCTTATCCAATAATTTATAAACAAGTTCATCGTACTATTGTGAGAAAATTTCCCTATGGAATATTTTATCTACTCAAAGATGATTCTGTTATTTTTATAGCTTGCCTTCATGCCAAACAAAATCCTCAAAAATGGCAAAATCGTATTTAAGTAGTAGCTAAAATTAACTTTAGAAAGAAAAGTAGCGGTTTTTCTACATAGAGCGATCGCTACTCTTCAGTTTCTGAAAAATCGACTTCTTGATAAATTTCGTCGAAAGGAATTTCCACTTCAACAGTTGCTAATTTGAGGATATTATTTTCTCCATGATACTCAGTCAACAACCATTGATTTTTAGATTTTTTAGTATATTGTGCTAGATAATATCTTGATTGTTCGATTAAAATATATTCTCTAAATTCAGGAATTGAGCGATAAAAATCAAACTTTTCTCCCTGATCATAATTGCTAGTAGATTCAGACAACACCTCAACAATTATTAATGGATTAGTAACAGTTGTTTTTCCAGTTCCAGCATATATTGGTTTTCCTTGAATTACCATAACATCTGGATAAAGATACCGATTTTTTAAAGGTATCCAGAGACGCACATCAGCAAAAAATACTTTATAGGATTGTTGTTTAATTCTCCAAGGAAATCTTGTATAAAAATTTCCAGCAATAATATTATGGTTGGTTGTGCAACCAGTAATTGGTATTATTTCCCCATTATGATATTCACTTTTGTACTCTGAAGTTTCTTCTAAAGCTAGATATTCTTCAGGAGTATAATAGCGTTTTTCAGTTTGAACTTGCATCGAAGTTGCCTCTCTTATTTTTTATTTACAGCAATGCATGAGGATGGTGAGGTACAGTGTAACACAGCCTTCAAGGCTGTAACAACCTGGAAGGTTGTGTTACCTACTCATTACTAATAGGTTTCCAGCTTTTAACAAATAGTAAAGCTTTGTACCTCATGCGCCTCCGAAACTGCTGTAATTTTAGTTAAGATGTCAATAATTATTTAATTCTAGCAAAAATTATGAAAATAATTTGCTTTTGTTTCCTTGCTCTAATGCCATACATCTAAAGTGTTGAATAGATAAATGCTAATTCCCAGGAGTTTTGCTGTAAAATAGAAATAGTCAAATTTGAAACTATAGAAATGACATCAGAAAAAGAATCCCTAAATCAACCGAGCGCAACTAACTCCACAACTCCCTGGTGGTTAAAAATATGGCAGGAACAAAAAGAAAATATTCAAGTTTTAGCGATCGCTCTATCCTTATCTTTATTAGTCCGAATATTAATAGCAGAACCGAGATACATACCATCAAACTCAATGATACCAACCTTAGAAATAGGCGATCGTCTAGTAATAGAAAAAGTATCTTACAATTTTCATCCACCTGAAGCAGGTGATATCATCGTCTTTGAACCACCCCAACAGTTACGACGCTATGGTTATGGCAAAAATCAAGCTTTTATCAAACGAGTGATAGGTTTGCCAGGAGATATTATTAGAATTGAGGACGGTACAGTATATGTTAATGATCAACCCCTTTCTGAAAATTACATTGCTGAACCCCCTGAATATGCTTTGCCAACTTCAGTCAAAGTTCCAGAAGATCAATATTTTGTGATGGGAGATAATCGCAACAATAGCAACGACTCTCATGTTTGGGGTTTTTTGCCTAGAAAAAATATTATAGGTAGAGCAATATTTCGTTTTTGGCCTTATCAGAGATTAGGATCGGTTTAATAGCATCAGAATCATTTAGGGAAGTTCCATGGAACCTCCCTACTTTGCAGTCTACGTAATCATCAAAAGTGCTATAAATCTAGTTGTAAAGTTATCGAAAAACCGTATCCTTAAATATTCCCATACTGATAACTGATGTACAGACACTTCGCGAAGTGTCACTACTAACTGATAACTGAAATCACCATTGTTGTCGATCTAAAATAGGGGGTAAACTTAACTTAGGAAATTTGTAGAATGTGTCTCCTTGTTCATCTATTTCTAGGATTGCCGAAAATATTTGTACTTGAGTTTCTAGATATTTCTGAGCAATTTGAGCATCAACTTTAGCAGCAGCAGCTAATTGAATTAGAGAAATTTTACCATTTTGAAACTGTAACAATCTATAGAAAGCATCATCTAAAATACGCTGCTGCTGTCTATCATTTAACATATTAACTATCAATGCACCTAATATAATTCCTAATCCAGTAAGTATAACAAATTCTATAATAGCCATTTAATTAATTAATAATTAATAATTAATAATTAATAATTACCTCTTCTTAAACATAAGCAGCGCTATTTCATTCTAATTTTTTACTTTTTGTGCATTAACAAAAATATGCTTTTTCAAGGATTGAAGTTTATATCAACCAATCTCTAAAAGCTAGTAAAATTGTCACTTGATTCTAGAATGAAATAGCCCTGAAACATAAGAGGATTGATTAATTAGTTTTTCAGTAATAAGGAGGAGAAAGTCAGAAGTAAAAATTAAGGATAAAATTCACTTTTTACCTGAACAGGAATGAGGCACAAAAACTAGGAAAACTCATCAATCTAATTAGAATATAACTAAATAAATTAACCTAATTATTCTCAACTTTTTTTCCGATTTCAGACAAGTTAAATTTACCTTGCTTAATTTAACTAGAGTAATTGGTAATTGAGTCTTGTAACTATATATAATTTTCGCGACTAAATTACCCAATTACCCTAATTTTATAGCACTACGCAAATAGGTTAAGACATTTCTAAATGTTCAAACTTAGTCATAAGTTAAGACATTTCTAAATACTCAAACTTAGTTAAGGATTACTTCTTGCTTCTAACTTCTAACTTTTGAATTGCGCGTAACGCTATACCTAATCAATTTAAGCTTCAGGTTCCACAAGATTTTCCAATCCAGCTACTACCTTAGCAGAAATAATCTTGTCTCCTTTACCTAATTGTTCCAAAACCTTTTTCCCTTCCACCACATAACCAAAAACCGTATAACGACCATCCAATAAATTAACTCCTGCAGGCGTTAATTCTGGTTGGAATAAGAAAAAGAAAAATTGAGAAGAACCACCATCATTTTCTTCTTCAGGCCGAGCCATAGCCACTGTACCATAGGCAGAAAAAGGTAGAACAGGTTGTTCCCGAAAACGACCAATTTCTTCTAAAGTAAAACTATATGTTGGTTCCTTATCTCCCTTGACCAAAATTTCTAATGGGATATTACGGTACTCACCACTATCGGGGTCAATAAAACCAACTTCTGGCCCAGGAGGATCTCCAGCTTGCAATACATAAGATTGTTCTGAGCGAATAAAATCTAGGCCATCATAAAAACCCCTCTGAACCAAATCTACAAAATTACCTGCTGTAATAGGGGCGCTATAACCATCAACAATTAAAGTCAAAGAACCTTTATCAGTCTCCATCTCAATAGTAGCGCGACCTTTCAGTTGCGCTAAATTAGAGAACTCTGAAGGTACTTCAAACGGAAACCCTTCTACCATCAACTGTTCAAGCTGACCCACCAATGTCAGTAGTTCTGCCCTTTGCTCCAATACCTGTTCCCCATCTTTAGCTTCAACAACTTCTCTAATATTAAGAATGCCTTCATCAAGTCTAGAAATTATGGCCTCTGCCTCAGATTGTCTTGATTCAGGCACACTAGCTAGTAATTTAGACTTACTGGTGGTGAGAACCCTAGATGCAGCCCCAATATCACTACCAACAGAAGTCCAACGTTTACCCCGCAGTCTGTTAGAAATATCCTCCAGACTACTTTGTATTTTACGGACAGGTTCATTTTCTATCGGTAGGGCATACCTTAACAAAGCCCTACCATCCTTAATAGGATCGCCTTGGGGCAAACGACTTTGACGAGTTGTTGTAGTATCACCGTTCCACCAAGCAGCACTAATACCAATAGACAACGTAAAGAGTAGCAGCGCTAGGATGCCAGTTTTAAGCAGGCGTTTACAAGTGTTAATTACGAAATTGTATAGATTTAGCATATTTCTGAACTTTTATTCCCTTAACTAATCTTACATGGTTGTCCACAGTCTCAACGAAGTCAGAAGTCAAAAGTCAGAAGTCAGAAGTTGTTTTGGTAATAGGGATTTTTTAGAAGGCAGAAGTCAAAAGTCAGAAGTCAGAAGTTGTTTTGGTAACAGGGATTTTGAACAACTTGGTATTAGGAACAAAAATTTACATGATTGCTAAAAGTTCCTTTCTACATCCGACAATACTCAACCATTATTCCAACCCCCGAATCTTTGCTTCTAATTAAACTCCTTCAAATATTTATAGAGAGTATTGTAGGATCTCTAATGTTAAGTTCTAATCTGAATAATTAAAAACCGCAATCACGGTGTTATATGATTTCTAGTAATGATCTTCGCCCCGGTACGACTATAGAGTTAGATGGTTCAGTTTGGCGAGTAGTAGAATTTCTACACGTTAAACCAGGTAAAGGTTCTGCTTTTGTTAGAACAAAAATCAAAAATGCACAAAATGGTAATGTTGTAGAACGAACTTTTCGAGCTGGAGAAACAATTCCTCAAGCTAATTTGGACAAGAGAGAAATGCAGCATACCTATAAAGATGGTGACCAATTTGTATTTATGGATATGGAAACTTATGAAGAGTCCAGCCTAAGTGCCGAGCAAATTGGTGAGCGTGTTAAGTACCTAAGTGAAGGTATGGAGGTCAGTGTCACTAAGTGGGGTGAACAAGTAATAGAGGTGGAACTACCAAACTCGGTAGTATTAGAAGTAATCGAAACTGACCCTGGGGTTAAAGGAGATACTGCTACTGGTGGTAGTAAACCCGCTATTGTGGAAACAGGCGCTCAAATTATGGTTCCCTTGTTTATATCTAAAGGAGAACGAATTAAGATAGATACCCGTGATGACAAATACTTGGGTAGAGAGCAACAATAGGGCACTTATGAGTTTCCTGGCAGGGGTATTATCCCCTGTCTTTTGGTCTCAAATTGTACATTTTAAATGGGCAATAGGGAGTAGGGAAGATGGGTTGGAGGATAAGGAATAAGCCAGAAATATTTACTTTGTCAGTTATGCCACATCGCTCACCGAATCTGCTGTATTTATTTATGTAAGTGAAAACTTTTTATGATTTTATTCATATATTAAAGCATTAATAAACTTGAGATTTTTATTGAAAATCAATTTATATTAACACTAATCTAAGTAGGGATATAAAAACTGTGGAATTAGAATTACATCAACTTCGGGAATTATTAACAGCAATAGACCAAACTAATATTTCGGAATTGACTTTGAAAAGTGGAGATTTAGAACTGACAGTCCGCAAGGGAACTTCACTCAGCGATCGCCCCTTATCTCCTTCTCCTGAACAGAGCAATGCTATTTCTGAATTAGTTTCTCCTAATGTAGCTCCATTGGAAACAACAGCTACCTCTAAAACTGTTGCCATTCCTTCAGCAGGACCACCTCAAGCTGCAAATAAATTTGAAGAAATTTTGTCTCCAGTTGTTGGTACTTTTTATCGCGCTCCTGCTCCTGATGAACCAGCTTTTGTGGAGGTGGGCGATCGAATTACTTCTGGCCAAACAGTTTGTATTATTGAAGCGATGAAGGTAATGAATGAGATTGAAGCTGAGGTATCTGGACAAATAGTAGAAATTTTAATTAAAAATGGAGAACCAGTAGAATACAATCAACCTCTAATGTTAGTTAACCCCAATTAGGGTTTGCTCAAAAAAGCCAAGTGTGGGAGGTGGATTTAAAGCTAGTCGTAAAAGTGGGACTCAACAACTTGATGCGGGAAAATTCCGTTCGATTAGAGACCGTATACAATCAATTAAATTTAGGGTTGAAGACTTTAAAAAAGGTACTTGGTTACCAATACTAACAAAAGGATTAAACTTCCAAACATCAGAGTTAATTCCGAGTATTAATGTTGAATACCAGCAAAAGCAAAAAGATGGGACATATAAAGTTTGTGTGAGAGAACAATCTTGGAATGCAGAAACTCAATTAGTTTATGACAAAA
>NZ_JAAHHT010000312.1:8250-9515 GCF_010672085.1 Okeania sp. SIO3I5 | reverse complement strand
TGTATCTGAGTCGTTACCTGTAATACTGAAGCTTACTGGTTGCCCTTGGTTCGTACTTGTACTGTCGTCTGTTGCTGTTGGGGGAACGTTGCCTACTACACCGTTGACTGTGACAGTTAGATTAGCTTGGTTAGATACTCCACCATCGTTATCAGCAACAGTGTAATTAATCGGAGTAGTAGTTCCCACAAAGTTCGCTTCTGGGGTAAAGGTCACATTCCCCGCATCATCTACTGTGTAGGTTCCTTCTCCTGTTACTGTCCGACTTGTTTGTCGTCCGTCTGTTCCTGGGTCTAAATCTACGGTGGTCAGGTCTAATGTTCCGTCTGTATCTGAGTCGTTACCTGTAATACTGAAGCTTACTGGTTGCCCTTGGTTCGTACTTGTACTGTCGTCTGTTGCTGTTGGGGGAACGTTGCCTACTACACCGTTGACTGTGACAGTTAGATTAGCTGCGTTTGATACTCCTCCGTCGTTGTCCGCTACCGTGTAACTTACACCTGTCGCTGTTCCCACAAAGTTCGCTTCTGGGGTAAAGGTCACATTCCCCGCATCATCTACTGTGTAGGTTCCTTCTCCTGTTACTGTCCGACTTGTTTGTCGTCCGTCTGTTGATGGGTCTAAATCTACGGTGGTTAGGTCTAATGTTCCGTCTGTATCTGAGTCGTTACCTGTAATACTGAAGCTTACTGGTTGCCCTTGGTTCGTACTTGTACTGTCGTCTGTTGCTGTTGGGGGAACGTTGTTCACCGTGACAGTTAGATTAGCTGCGTTTGATACTCCTCCGTCGTTGTCCGCTACCGTGTAACTTACACCTGTCGCTGTTCCCACAAAGTTCGCTTCTGGGGTAAAGGTCACATTCCCCGCATCATCTACTGTGTAGGTTCCTTCTCCTGTTACTGTCCGACTTGTTTGTCGTCCGTCTGTTCCTGGGTCTAAATCTACGGTGGTTAGGTCTAATGTTCCGTCTGTATCTGAGTCGTTTCCTGTAATACTGAAGCTTACTGGTTGCCCTTGGTTCGTACTTGTACTGTCGTCTGTTGCTGTTGGGGGAACGTTGTTCACCGTGACAGTTAGATTAGCTGCGTTTGATACTCCTCCGTCGTTGTCCGCTACCGTGTAACTTACACCTGTCGCTGTTCCCACAAAGGTCGCTTCTGGGGTAAATGTTACATTCCCCGCATTATCCACCGTGTAGGTTCCTTGTCCTGGTACTGTGTTACTTGTTTGTCGTCCTGCTGTACTTGGGTCTAAATCTACCGTGG
>NZ_JAAHHT010000312.1:0-8150 GCF_010672085.1 Okeania sp. SIO3I5 | reverse complement strand
GTTCCCACAAAGGTCGCTTCTGGGGTAAATGTTACATTCCCCGCATTATCCACCGTGTAGGTTCCTTGTCCTGGTACTGTGTTACTTGTTTGTCGTCCTGCTGTACTTGGGTCTAAATCTACCGTGGTTAGGTCTAATGTTCCGTCTGTATCTGAGTCGTTTCCTGTAATACTAAAGGTGACTGGAGTTGCTTTGTTAGTGACGCTGGTGTCATCTGTTGCTGTTGGAGGAACATTGTTAACTGTGACAGTTATATTAGCTTCGTTGGATACTCCACCGTCGTTATCTGCTACTGTGTAAGTAATCGGAGTAGTAGTTCCCACAAAGGTCGCTTCTGGGGTAAATGTTACATTCCCCGCATTATCCACCGTGTAGGTTCCTTGTCCTGGTACTGTGTTACTTGTTTGTCGTCCTGCTGTACTTGGGTCTAAATCTACCGTGGTTAGGTCTAATGTTCCGTCTGTATCTGAGTCGTTTCCTGTAATACTAAAGGTGACTGGAGTTGCTTTGTTAGTGACGCTGGTGTCATCTGTTGCTGTTGGAGGAACATTGTTAACTGTGACAGTTATATTAGCTTCGTTGGATACTCCACCGTCGTTATCTGCTACTGTGTAAGTAATCGGAGTAGTAGTTCCCACAAAGGTCGCTTCTGGGGTAAATGTTACATTCCCCGCATTATCCACCGTGTAGGTTCCTTGTCCTGGTACTGTGTTACTTGTTTGTCGTCCTGCTGTACTTGGGTCTAAATCTACGGTGGTTAGGTCTAATGTTCCGTCTGTATCTGAGTCGTTTCCTGTAATACTAAAGGTGACTGGAGTTGCTTTGTTGGTGACGCTGGTGTCATCTGTTGCTGTTGGAGGAACATTGTTAACTGTGACACTTACCGTTGCTTCGTTGGACACTCCACCGTCGTTATCTGCTACTGTATAAGTAATCGGAGTAGTAGTTCCCACAAAGGTCGCTTCTGGGGTAAATGTTACATTCCCCGCATTATCCACCGTGTAGGTTCCTTGTCCTGGTACTGTGTTACTTGTTTGTCGTCCGTCTGTTCCTGGGTCTAGATCTACGGTGGTTAGGTCTAATGTTCCGTCTGTATCTGAGTCGTTTCCTGTAATGCTGAAGGTGACTGGAGTTGCTTTGTTGGTGACGCTGGTGTCGTTTGTTGCTGTAGGCGGATCGTTTACTCTCACACTTATTGTAGCTTCGTTTGAGTATGCACCATCATCGTCTTCTACTGTGTAAGTTATGGGAGTGGCAGTTCCTACAAAGGTTGCATCTGGGGTGAAAGTGACGTCTCCGCTGTTGTTTACTGTGTAGGTTCCTTGTCCTGGTACTGTCTGAGTTGTTTCTTGGGTTAGTGGAGTGCTTGGATCTAGGTCTACTGTATCTATTCGTAGTGTTCCATCGGTGTCGTTGTCGTTGTTTGTAATACTGAAGGTAACTGGAGTTCCTTGGTTGGTGACGGTGGTGTCGTCTACTGCTGTTGGAACAACATTATCAGTAACAGTAACAGTTATAGATCCACTTCCTGTTAATGCGCCTCCTGTTCCCTGGTCGTCGTCCGCTGTATTACCATCATTAATTGTGTAATCAATAGTTACTGGAGCTACAGTAGGAGTCGAATTACTATAACCAATATTCTGTAAAGCTGAATCAACTAAAGCGCCAGTAGCACTACTATTAAATGTTAGTAACAATGTGCCGCCAGTATTAGTAGTAACTGTACCGATAGTCGTACCATTGACTGTCAGGGGTTGACCCTCTCTTAAAGCTCCTAATACGCTAGGATCACCACTACTAAATACATCCTCAGCATTTGCCCCACCATTTCTTTCTAATGTGAGGGTAGCACCGCTGTAGTTATCTCGAGCATCTAATTCAAAATCACTAATAGTAGCATCGCCATCTAAAATAACTGGGTTACCAACAAAAGTTGGAGTATTGTCTAAGGCGCTAAAAGTGGGGGCGTCATTAACAGGAATAACCGTAATTGTAGTCGTCTGACGCTCTGTTGCAGGGTTTGCGAAGATTGCGTCGGAAGAGTTTCCATCTTCATCCACAACAACAAACTGTATACTTCTGTCAGTAGTATTTGGTGCTTCACTCGTGTTTCGGAATTGGATGGCTTGAAGAGCTGTTACAAAGTCAGCTACGCTAGCAGTTCCAGAAGTAGCTGTTAAAGTGACCACATCTCCTGCACCTGAAACCGCAGAACCTATAGTCCCTACTGGATCAGCTACAACAAATTCGTCACCATCAAAAGGGTTGGTCAGCGTAATAGTTGCGCTCGCTAATCGACCCCCATCAGCAGTAGTGCCATTGTTTATTAAGTCTCGAATAACCAGGCCATTATCACCAGCCGTAAGATCTACTATATCAACACCAGTATCGCCTTCTGTGAAGGTGTCTGCGTGGTTAAGACTTGCGGTATCGGTACCACTTAGGTCTATTTGTGGGATGTCAAAAATAGATGTTCGCTCAGCGTCACCGATCCCATCATTAAATTCTGCCAGTGGTGTCAAAGAGAGTTCTTCAATTTGAGCGGCACTTGTTAAGCTTGTAAAGTTTCTGATGTGAAAGACTCTTCCATTAGAATTAGCACCGGTAGTGTCCTGATTAGCGTTAACAAATAATTTTCCTTCTGCGTCAGTCCAAACTGCACCATAAGGAGTCCCACCCTCACCAGCCGCAGCGGGAAGAGTAACTGTTGGGGTTAATACGTCTCCGGATAAGCTAGTAGCCGTAGCAGTGACACTGAGATCAGAAGCAACATTAACATTAATTTCATATAACAGACCATCCCTGTTAACGCCATAAAGGCTCCTCCGACCGTTAATCTCAATAAAAGCAAAATCATCTATATTGCCGGAAATGTCTCCCAAGCGTATATCAGCTAACTGCGTTATATTACTACCATCATTACTAACAACAGCACTAATATTTATTGGTCTTAAACCATTTACTGTTTCATCAAGGGTCCATAAAATAGTGGTTGGTTGACCATTCACATCAAAAAAAGATATATCTCCAGCAAAAATGGAGGAGATAGCAGGAGTAGTTGTGAAAGCATCAGCAGCATTGTCACTAAGACCACCAGTCGGCGTGACATATTGCAAACTACCATCTGATGATATTCTTACAAGTTCACCGTTCTCGCTAATGCCATATACGAAGTCGTCTCCAGGACTATAACCTGCTGCATTATATCTTACACCAGCATCGCCAACAACCTCATACTGCCCTGTTAATGGGTTAAATTGGTTAAGTACACTATCAAGCACTTGTAATAACCGAGGTCTTTCCGCAAATGGTGTTGTTAGGACATAATTCCATTCTTGTTGTGTCTCCTGTGTAAAAGGTACATCTACTTCCAACTCACCCTTAATAACCTCCAACTCCCAGTCACCACCCAAAGCCACATTACCAGTTGGCCTTGCCGAAGCAGCAACATTCGCACCTGTAACTTCCCGAAGTCGTAACAAAAATTCTTCACCTATATTGTCAGCAGCAACGCTACAACCATAGAGCAATAAATTAGTTACTGACCAACTTTCTAACTCTTGGGAATAATCATTATTTATACTATTAATATTTAATTGACTGTTACCCAAATGTAAACATCCGGGCGCACCATGAGAAACAATATGTATAGAAGATATGTGAGGATACTTTGTAATAACTTGAGTAATATCCTGAATGCCATCTGAAGTTGGATCAAGGATAACTACTTTTGTTTTGGGTAAAACCCCATTAGCTAAACTCTGGTAATCCTCTACATTAGAGTCTATAAAAACTATTTGTTCTGGAGATTCTAGTTGACTAGAGAAATTAACAAACTGGATGGATTTTTTAGTTGATACAGGTTGACAAATGTTAAGTTGAGACATTACAAAAAGACTCCTTTTAAAGATGGTAGGTAAACTAAGATATAAAATAAATAAATATATTATAATATTAAGATAATTTCATATTAAGATAATTTCATATAAATTTAATTGATAAAGCTACGTCGTGTGCAACTTTTTCAAATTGATGAGATTGAGGGAGTTTAGTTCTGAGAACCAGACTTTCCGATCAAAACCCAGGAACGTTGACCATTCCGTAGAAAGTTAAACATTGCGTAATGCTTTTACACTTATAGAACAAGATTAAATTATTTGTCAAGATAATCCGTCAAATTTTTTTTCAAGAAGGGTTTGTAACTGTTGGCTCAAATCTGGTATTATCTATAAAAATCTCGGATTATCTGTTTATGCTACTTGGATGCATGGGCTGAATTACACCCAAATAAGCAGCAAAAAACATTACTGGCTAAACACGCTGGTGTAGTTTGCTGGCGCATAGCTTTCCTGCGGAATGCTGCCCAAACGCTAACGTCATGCTTGGAATTGGGGAGTATGGTTAACTAGAAACATCCTTAATCACAATTCCAGTAATCCTGATAGTAAACTTAAGTTTCCTACTGCAATTGATTTGGCCTTTGCTTTTAGTAGCAATGGTTAAATCATTAAACTATTGGTACTACGAGGTTTCTCAAACAGCACCTCAATATGCTTTAAGGTATTTATCAGACGCGAGTAAGCGAAGATTCAGTAAAGTGTCGGGAATACCTAAATTCAAGAAAAAAGGTAAAGATGACAGCTTTACTTTAGATGGTTCAATTTCTCCAATTACAGCAGTTTTCATAATTAGTAGACCACAGTAGGGACGTTCCATGGAACGTCCCTACTGGGTTTTGGTTGTGACGATGTGGTTCATCAAGAAAGAAAAGCGCTGTAAGTTATAAGGAGGAGAAAGTTTTTTGGTCGCGTTTTCCTGACGGAATGCTACGCAAACATGTCGCGCAGCGAAAGCGGAACGGAGTTCTATCACGCTCTTATCCGGACATGATATTAGGAGTCAGGAGAAATGGGAACTACAGAAGATGTGGTCATAAGAATTGTCCCTTAATTTTTCCGCCATAGTGAGTCTTTAATACTAACTTTTTGAGCTTTTTGGTGCAAAAAGCTGGTACTTTTTTCGACTAAAAAATCCTAAAACCCTTATATGCCAATGCTTTCATATTTAGTCAGCAAGCCCCAATTAGACGATTGAAGAATCACTAAGAGTAGTGAACCGACTTGCTATTTGCTCTGAGGTTGCAGATATATTTTCTAAAGTGACTAAAAGTTGCTCATTCCAGAAGATTGAAATATTGCTATCAACAGTCTCAACAGTGAAACTTTGTGCATTAATAGGTACTCCATTACCTGGTACAAGGAAGTCTTGATTAATATCAAAGTCAGTAATAATATCCACTCCTTGGTCAAGTTCAAGCAGGAAGCGATCGCTACCACTACCTCCAGACAAAGTATCATCACCTTCCCCTCCATACAAGAAGTCGTCACCTCCGTCTCCGATGAGAGAGTCATTTCCTAATGAACCAAACAAGGTATCATTATCCTCACCTCCAGACAAAGTATCATTACCTTCCTCTCCATACAATGTATCCTGACCTTGATTACCAAATA
Source organism: Okeania sp. SIO3I5 (assembly GCF_010672085.1). Taxonomy (GTDB): domain Bacteria; phylum Cyanobacteriota; class Cyanobacteriia; order Cyanobacteriales; family Microcoleaceae; genus Trichodesmium. Next base: position 2,640 of record NZ_JAAHHT010000312.1, on the reverse strand, counting down.
TGAGGTCGTTTCCTATACCACCAAATAACTCATCTCGGTTACCTTCCGTTCCCAATGGTGCTACAAGTTCGGGGTTGTCACCATACATGGTATCATCGCCTTCACAACCACATAAAGTATCATTGCCTTGATCTCCAAACATCAGGTCGTCCCCTAACCGACCATACATTAAGTCATCATCCTTACCACCTCGTGAAGTATCATCGCCTTCACCACCAATAATAGTGTCATTAGCATGATTACCACTGAGGAAGTCATTTCCGGCACCACCATCAATGAAGTCTTCTCCAAATACATCTCCATCAACGATACTATTGTTACCACCAAAAATACTGTCATCTCCCTCTTGACCTAAAAGAGTATCGTCTCCTTCGTCGCCAAGGATTAAATCATTATCCTTACCAGCTAAGATGAAATCGTTTTCTTTACCTCCGTTCAGTATATCGTTTCCACGACTACCTTCTATAACATCGTTACCGGGACCACCATTAACAGTATCTTCTCCAATTTCCTCTTCTGATGAACTTGAATTAGGGTCTCCAACTATCATGTCATCGCCATCTTCTCCCAAGAGCATATCGTGGCCTTGTTGTCCGAAAACAATATCATCACCTTTACCAGCATAGACTATATCATCATTCTTACCACCCATAAGCATATCATGGTAGCGGTTTCCATGTAGGGTGTCCTTACCCATGCCACCATTCATCATATCACTACCTGTGATATCTTTGTCATTACCGCCAGGAGTACCTCCCATCATAAAATCGTCACCTTGATCCCCTAATAGGGTATCATTACCCATATCACCATATACGTCATCATTACCCTTACCTGCACGACCTGTATCGTCACCTTTTCCACCGTTGATATGGTCATTTTGTTCTTTACCATTAATAAAGTCATTACCACGATTACCAAAAACTGAATCCTCACCCAGACCACCAAACATGATGTCACGATTTTGAGAACCTTCTATAAAATCGTCACCTGCCAAAGCATCAAAAGCTACTTGAGTTACCTGAGATGCTTGAAGGATCTCAAGGAGGTTACTACTTTGGATCAATTCGCTTTCTTCTGTACCAAATAAAAGCTGTTCAAATTGGGTATCAAGAACTATAGAAGGTACAACAGGTGAATCTACAAATTCTATAGTTGGAGGTGGAGGACAAGAATGGTCATCATCTATTTGAGAGTCTTCTATAATTTCTGGATCTGTAGTTGGCGCTGGATTTGGTGCTGTAGTTGGCGCTGGATTTGGTGCTGTAGTTGGCGCTGGATTTGGTGCTGTAGTTGGCGCTGGATTTGGCGCTGGATTTGGCGCTGGATTTGGCGCTGGATTTGGGGTGGAAGCTACTTCTACAGAGATGTTGGCAGGTTCTAAGGCATTGCCGTCGGTGTCATCAGCAACATAAGAAATGGATACTTCACCCTCAAAATCCTCAACTGGGGTAAAGGTGACGTTGCCTTCATTGTCTACAGTAAACGCGCCTTCACCAGGGACTGTGATGTTGTTCTGTATTTCTGGTGTGCTGGTGTTCAGGTCGATGGTAGTAGCATCAATACCTACATCGTTGCCAATGATGCTGAATGTAACTGGGGTGTTGGGGGTGGTCGTTGCTGTGTCATCTGTTAATACAGCTATGGGAGCTACATTTACAGAAATGTTCGCCGATTCCAAGGAATTGCCGTCGGTGTCATCAGCAACATAAGAAATGGATACTTCACCCTCAAAATCCTCAACTGGGGTAAAGGTGACGTTGCCTTCATTGTCTACAGTAAACGCGCCTTCACCAGGGACTGTGATGTTGTTCTGTATTTCTGGCGTGCTGGTGTTCAGGTCGATGGTAGTAGCATCAATACCTACATCGTTGCCAATGATGCTGAATGTAACTGGGGTGTTAGGGGTGGTGGTTACTGTGTCATCTGTTAATACAGGTGTGGGAGCGACATCTACAGAAATGTTAGCTGGTGACAAGAGATTGCCGTTGGGGTCATTACCAACATAAGGAATAGATGCCTCACCCACAAAACCCTCCACTGGCGTAAAGGTGACATTCCCATCATCGTCTACGGTAAATGTACCTTGGTCTGGTACGGTGATGGTTTTCTGTATTCCTTGTGTTTCTGGATCAAGGTCAATGCTAGTGGGGTCGATGAGAGCATCATTTTCGGTGATGTTGAATGTAACTGGGGTATTGAAGGGGGTGGTTTCTGTGTCATCGGTTGAAGAACCTGTTATACTGACAGAAATGTCAGCAGCTTCCAAAAGGTTGCCGTCCGTGTCATTAGCAACATAAGGAGTGGAGACCTGACCATCAAAACCTTCCACTGGGGTAAAGGTGACAATGCCTTCCGAGTCTACGCTAAACGTACCTTGACGGCGGACTATGGTATTCTGTATCCCCTCTGTTTCCGGATCTAGGTCGATAGTAGTGGGATCAATATTGTCATCGTTGTCAATGATGCTGAATGTGACTGGGGTGTTGATTGGGGTGGTTGCTATGTCATCTGTTAATTCTGGTGTGGGTTCGACATTTACGGATATATCAGCAGGTGCTAAGGGGTTGCCTTGGTTGTCATTGGCAGCATAAGGAATGGATGCTTCTCCCTCGAAACCATCCACTGGGGTGAAGGTGA
>NZ_JAAHHT010000311.1 GCF_010672085.1 Okeania sp. SIO3I5 | reverse complement strand
CCTCCCCATCCTCCCCATCCTCCCCACCCTCCCACAAGGGTTTCAAGAGTTCCTTATAAGGGATAGCTTTTTAAGGGGGGCAGGGGGGATCTAAAACTGTATCTCACCAATTTGAGAAACGCTATAACTAATTACCCGGATTCTATATTAGATAGGACTTACGCACACGAAACCCGGTTTCTACGAGAAATCCTTGTTTTGAACAATAGATGTCTATGAGAAACCGGGTTTCTGGGTTCACATGGCCTTAGTCCTGTTAGAATGAAAATCATCATTTTCTGGTAAATTACAGCAATTTCACGCCCGCGCGTGAGGTACAAAATTTCATTAGACATCTCCGGAAAAGAGGGAACAGGGAACACTTAACTCTTAGCTGGAAGAACCCACCCCTAACCCCTCCCAGGAGGGGAGTAATAGATAATTTCAAATGGGAGAATTGATTTTATTTTTCATTTTCGGAGATGTCTATTTAGTAGTTTTGGCAGTTCAAGCATCCTGCTTGTTACAGGCAAGATGCCTGTGTTACACAGATAGATATCAATCTTCAACTGTACCTTACCATCCTCATGCATTGCTGTAATAGTATAGCAGGGAACAGGGAACACTTAACTGGGAACAGTTGGAAAAGTGTTTCCTAGTCTAAGATTCATCATCAGTCCATGTCCTAACCAATTCTTTCTTAGCTATAGTAAAAATCCTGGTAGTTCTGCATTGTAATGGTGAAAATATATATTTTTTAATTTCTTCCCACACGGACCACACGGACCACACGGACCACACTCTCTCTACCATTCCTCAGCACCACCACCAAAATCCTAGTATTTATGCTTTTTCCTATAGAATAAAATCAAGAAATTTATGTCTTTTTATTCCTACTTTAATGATGAGCGATCGCCGTTACTTTTTAAAATTTCTAGGTCTAAGTTTATTGGCAACTCAACTTACTGCTACCAATAAGCGTTCCCAGAGCATTGCGTCAGCAATATCGCCCCAACCCATCCTCAAACCACCCCGTCTCAAAGTTGGCGATACCGTAGCATTAGTTAGTCCTGCCAGCATGATTTTCAAACACGAACTCAAATACATCAACTTAATTTTAGGGCAACAAAAATTAAAAGTAAAAGTTGCAACCCACGCTCTAGATCGATATGGATATTTAGCAGGTAAAGATATAGATCGCGCTGCCGATATTAATGCCATGTTTGCCGATGACGAGGTAAAAGCATTGGTGACAACTAGAGGTGGTTGGGGTAGCAGTCGCATCTTGCCATTATTAGACTATGACTTAATTCGGAAAAATCCCAAAATTATCATCGGTTACAGCGATATTACCGCCCTATTGTTGGCGATATACGCACGCAGTGGTCTGCTGACATTCCACGGTCCTTTTGGTACATCTACCTGGAATAAATTTTCTGTTGGTTATCTCAAAGATATACTCTTTGCCGGAAAAGCGATGACGTTGCAACCTCCCACAAATATTATTGTCGAAACTATTACATATGGAAAAGCGCGGGGGCGACTGGTGGGTGGAAATTTGTCTGTGTTAACGGCAATGGTGGGGTCGAATTTTTTGCCAGACTGGCGAGGGAAAATTTTGTTTGTGGAGGAGATAAGAGAGGATGTTTATCGGGTAGATCGAATGTTGACTCAGTTGAGTTTAGCAGGTGTGTTGCAGCAGTTAGAGGGTTTTGTGTTTGCCCAATGTATTAAATGTCTGGATGAGGAAGATGATTTTCCGACGTTAACTTTATGGCAGGTTTTGTTAGATCGTATTCAACCTCTAGGTATTCCCGCGTGGTATGGTACGGCGATCGGTCATATTCGGGATAAGTTTACAGTGCCATTGGGAGTAGAGGTAGAAATTGATGCAGGTCGCGGTACGATTCAGATGTTAGAAAATGCAGTAGTTTAGGGATAGTCAAATCAATTCATAATTTTGAATTTTGAATTCAAAATTATAACCTCTGACTTTAGGCAAAGGTTTGAAATGGGGCAATTCGTGTTTGCGTAGCATTGCAGGAAATCGCCCCTACAGGTGGTGTATAACTTGATATTTTCGTAAGTCCTGATTAATTATTAATAGGTTTGTTGACCAAACAAGCAAGGGGTTTGGTCTCCAAACCCCCTACAGAATTGTCAAATTTTACTTCATTTATGAGTAGGTACTTAAGATATAATATAATATCATGTCCAGATAATTAGTGATAAAAAAAGTTTTTGTTTGTAGTTTTGCTCTAGCAATAACTATAGAAGTTGCTCAAGTCCAACTACGAAGCTTTAATTATAACTATTTAACCGGACATGATATAACTACAAATTAATTGAGAAAAAATTTATGCAAATAACTCAATCTCTCCATGCTGCTCTGTTAGTTTCAGACCTAGAAAAAGCCGAACATTTCTATGGGCAAATTCTTGGTCTGGCAAAAGCAGATCGCTCCCGCAATTTTCCGGGCACTTGGTATCAAGTTGGTAACTTCCAAATACATCTGATAGTATCCTCAGACATAATTCCCGATCTAGTTAATTTAGAAAAATTAGGCCGAAATAGACATTTAGCATTTTCAGTCGTTGACTTAGATAATGCAAAAGCACAACTATTAGCAAATAATTGCCCAATGCAAATGAGTGCCTCCGGTCGCGCTGCATTATTTACCCAAGACCCCGATGGTAATATTATAGAATTACAAGAGAGTAGGAAAGATGAGGTGATAGGAAGATGAGGAGATTGGCAGATGGAGAACAGTTAAAAAATAGACATAAGCGTGAAAATTAAAAATAAAATCGATTCTCCCATTTGAAATTATCTATTCTTTCTTCCAGCTAAGAGTTAAGTGTTCCCTGTTCCCTCTTTTCTGGAGATGTCTAATATTTATTCTCTCAGTTGTATCAGATTAACCTGCAATCTGTTTTCAGTAAAAAATGGCTTTGTTGCATGAAAGTAGTCACAGAACATCTGTTCCGCTTTTCGGTTGCCAGATCCGACATCAAAGGTGAACCTAGTGGCAGCTATATCACCATATCTTGATTATTGATGCTTTATTCATTTATTGGCCAATAGTTAAATCGCTCAAAGCCTTTGCAGGTATAAATTTCAGCCTTTTTTTTATCAATCTTTGATGTTTGATTTATTTATTGGACAATAGTTGTAGAAGTATGAAGTACATAAGCTTTAGCTTGTGCGGTAGCCATAAGTTTTCATACAACAAAGCCGTAAAAAATAGATAATTCCAAGGACGATCAATGTTTAATATAAACAGGACTTACGCAAAGAAACCCGGTTTCTACGGTAAATCATTGTTTTTGACAATAAACATCTACGAGAAACCGGGTTTCTGGGTTCGCATGGCTTTAGTCCTGATAAATACTCGGTATAGTGTCTCTCAAGTTACTGAAGTACAGTTGTTTTTCTTCTTTTTTGTCAAAATAATTGGGTCGCGCAACCGCGCCTCGATCAGCGAAATGTTTTTGGAGGTTTGCTCTAATCCCCTACTTCCCCTCCTGCTCCCCTCCTCGGAGGGGTTGGGGGTGGGTTTACTTCTGACTTGGTTAATCTCTGTTTCCCAAATTACTACTCCCTACTCCCTACTCCCTACTCCCTATTCACAATGAAAATTATTGCCTATTCATACACAAACCCTCTGTTTGAAACTGCACCAGACCCGACAATTTGGGGATGGGAAGTTGACCAAATATATCAAGACCTAGGCGATCGCCAAGAACTCCAACAACTCATCCAAGACTGCCAGACCGAACCTGTTAATTATCTGCTAATTCGTCAACTTGAAGAATTAGGAGACTCTGTAGAAGAAGTGTGCGATCGCCTCACCCAACTCGAATCTCTCAAAATTAAAATTATCTCCCTCAAATCAGACATCAAAATTAACCAAGACCAAAGTGGCAACACCCAAGTAACCAAAACTGACCTACTTAAACTCCTCAACCAAATTCGCCAAAACCAACATAGTCGGAAAATTCGTCAAGCTCACGCTCGCAACCGCATTAAAGCGATACCCCCACCAGGCAAAGCACCCTATGGATATCGCCGGGGGAAAGACCGCTACACTCTCGACAGAAGCGCCGTCCCTGTTGTCAAAGACTTTTTTGAAAGCTTTTTATTATTCGGGTCTTTGCGTGGTGCCGTTCGTCATATTGAGAAAAAATACGGCAAAAAAATTTCTGTCACCACTGGACGACGTTGGTTAACCAACCCCGTTTATCGTGGTGACTTACAATATCAAAATGGTGAAGTCATCTCTAATACCCATCTTCCCATTATTTCTAGAGAAGAAGCTGCCCAAGTCGAACGTTTGCTGCGACGCAACCGTCGAATGCCTCCGCGCACTGCCAGCGCTCCTCATTCTTTGGCAGGTTTAGTTGTCTGCACAGAATGTGAGTCTCCAATGATTACGGCAAGAGTCACCACATTTCGGAAAGACAAAGAATATCTTTATTTACGACCCAAAAGTTGCCCCCGCAAACGAAAATGTAAAGCTTTACGTTATGAAAAAATTTTAGAGCAAACCATAGAAATAATTTGTCAAGAATTCCCCCTTGCAGTCGCTGCTTTAGAAATGTCAAATATGGATGGAATTAAGAGTAAAATTAAACAGAATATTTCTGAGAAACAAGAGATTCTTTCCCAGCTACCAAATTTAATAGCTAATGGCATTTTCGATCGAGAAACTGCTGAACTTCGCACTTACAAATTAAAAACAGAAATTTCTCAATTAGAAAGTCAATTTAATCAACTACCACCAGTGAATTTATTAGAGATGGCAAAAGCAGTTTCTCTACCTCAATTTTGGTGGGATTTATCTGAATCAGAAAGGAGATTTTACTTACGGGAATTTATCAGCAAAATAGAAATTATTCGTCAAGATATAAGTTGGGATTTACAAATTATTTTCATTTTTTAATATGTCCTAACTTTCTCTTATATCATGTCTCTTTGAATAACCACAATAAAAAATTTAGGGAGCAGGGAGCAGGGAGTAGGGAGTAGGGAAGAAAGGGAAAGAGCAAAAAATATTCTTCCTTAGAGACGAAGAACATTTTTATTATGGCTAATTAATGAGACTTGATATTACTCTGCTATTAGGATTCAATCATATTATTCTATTATACTTGGCAACCGCAACAACCATAGCGCACCGCTCACCGCTCTATTGTTGCAACAGCTCAAACTTTTGAATTATTTTATCTAACCACTTAAACCATTCTCCTTAGTAGGTGGAAATAGGTTAACTGCTTTACGCCTATTTGCATTGAGGAGGATTAGCAGGATTAGAGCTTTTCTCTTGTTCAATTTCTTTTATTTTTTGATTATTCGCTTCTTCATTTTCTGGAATCCATTTATCGTCTGAATCCGAATATGTTGCTTTTGTATAAACAGCTTTATCCCAATTACAAGCTGTTTTTATCTGTTCATTATTAATTATTGTACCACTGAGGTTAGCACCACTGAGGTCAGCATCACTGAGGTTAGCACCACTGAGGTTAGCACCACTGAGGTTAGCACCACTGAGGTTAGCACCACTGAGGTTAGCACCACTGAGGTCAGCATCACCGAGGAAAGCATATCTGAGGTCAGCACCACTGAGGTCAGCATCTCTGAGGAAAGCATATCTGAGGTCAGCACCACTGAGGTCAGCACCAAAGAGGTTAGCATATATGAGGAAAGCATCTCTGATGTCAGCACCAAAGAGGTTAGCATTACTGAGGTCAGCATTACTGAGGTTAGCATTACTGAGGTCAGCATTACTGAGGTTAGCATTACTGATGTCAGCACCAAAGAGGTTAGCATTACTGAGGTCAGCATTACTGAGGTTAGCATTACTGATGTCAGCACCAAAGAGGTTAGCATTACTGATGTCAGCACCAAAGAGGTTAGCATTACTGATGTCAGCACCACTGAGGTCAGCTTTTTTTAAATAACTCTTTTCTAGATTTAATATTTTATCGTTATGTTTTTCAACATCTCTCCTACCAATAACTGTTATTGCTACCTGTATATCTATAGGAATTTCTTCAGGATTTTTTTCAACATTACTTGAAGATTGTTGAGAACTATATTTACGAATATATGAAGTTAAAATTTCCATAATAGTCCAGTGGTCTTTTTCAGAATCCTTCGCAATTCTTTCCAAAGCAAAAATAGCCCCCACACGAACCGATATATCATCTTTATTACCAAGCAGTTCTATTGCTTTTGAGAAACGGTCTGTAATTAACCTTTCTTCGGCTAATTGTCTATTTTCTCTGGCTAACTTTCTATCTTCCCTATTATCAATATAGGTTAAAATCAAACCCCCACCTGCTGAAATAGTAGCAAGCAATCCTAACATAGATAAAATTAATTTAATTATTTCTAGATTAAAATTACGATTTTCTTTATCAGATAAGTTACTCCAAAAAGATTTTTTATTAGTAAATATCCAAAGTCTTATTGGTAGTATTAATGGAAATATTAAGAAATTAATAACCTTCCATAAGAATTGAATAATTTTCCAAGTGTATTTAAAAGTAGGATTAATTATTTTTAATAAGAAAATTCTTCTGATAAATTGCTTAAGAATCCACAATCTAACCAACCAAGGTCGTTTTCTTAAATACTCTGAAGCTTCTTCCCAGTCTTGATCAGCATTTCCTTCTACACCTTCTTTTAATCGTTGCTTATATCTTTGAAATGCAATTTTTTCTATTAAAGGTTTCGGAGTATCTTTCATTATTAAATTTACCCTGCTAATTTATATAACTTAGATATAGTTAACTGAAGCTACCGAAAAAATTTGGTTTAAAGCCTCCCCTTGGATAGGGGATAATAAATAAAAATTTTCATAATTAGTCAATCCTCTTCTTTTCAAGGAGAGGTAATTATTAATTATTAATTATTCATTATTAATTGTTGAATTGAGCTAATAGCTAATAGCTGAATGTTTAAATATAGCGCTACGCATTAAGGTTAGGACATTTCTAAATCCTGTTTGCGGAGCATTTCCCTATAAGAAAAACCCTTTATTAGTCTGCTGTCTCTATTCCCTATTCCCTATTCCCTATTCCCTATTCCCTATTCCCTTTTCAAGTAACACTATAACACCTATTTTTTCACCTCAAAAACCTTTTTCAATAAATTAAACCAAAAATTAGCTCCCATAGATATTGCTATTCCACTAATTATCCAACCCAATAATTTTTTCAATCCTGCCAGATAAATAGAGAATTGATTTTCATTTGTGTAATTGTTTTTCTGTTGACCCCAACCAATAGGCAGTTCTAACCGATCTAAAGCTTGATTTACCTGAGCTTGAACCCTTTGTAACTCTTCCTCATTTAGATTATCATTAGCATTATTAACTAACTCCTCAGAATAACTACTAATAGTTGCTCGCAGCAAAGAATCTTTTGATAAACTATCCATTATATGTAATGTATCAACATTAGCAGCTATAGCAATAATAAAACCAATCAAAAAAGCAACACCTCTAGCATTACGTTGATAAACACCAGTAGCTCTTTCCATGCCATTATCAAACCATTTCTCAACTTCTTTTTGAAATTGATGAAAACCATCACCTGTTTCTTCAATTTTTGTAGTCGCTTGTTTCGCTAAAATATATAAACTTTTTTGCAAAGATTCAGGAAGTACATCAGCCATTTCCTTGATTTTTTTATATATCTTTCCCTTTTTACCTTCTAATTCTGCTGCCGCAGATTCTCCCATTTCTACCAGCTTTCCATAGAACTTTAATAGATTAGAAAAACTAGGCTCCATATCAGCGATCAAGACTTGTTTTTCCTGGGAATTTACCAATACTCGCCTGACTAAAACCATTTTCCTACTAAATTCAGAATGAGCTATTGGTGGCAAATATTTTACAGTTGTTTTTGTATATAAATTTAGTCTATCTAATATTCTATCTAAGGTTAAATTTAAACTTGCTAAATTGTTTTTATAATTGTGAGAAATTTGATTTAATTCTTGCACTAATGTTTGATATTCATCTTTAATCATCTGCTTTCTTCTAGGGTTTTCTAGATTCAAGTCATATAAAATTCTCTTGATCTTGACCAAAGTTTTATTCAGAAAATCTTCTAATTTAGATTCACTAATTGTTTTCATTGATTCTTGGATTTTTAAACTATCAATCAAACTAGCAGCAAAAGCATTTGATGGAATATGAGAAGGAGCAGTTTTTTCTGTACCAAAAATATTTTCAATTCCAGTTATCATTTGAATTAAACTACCAATACTGTGAATTATTTTCCGAAATCCTCTCTCTAATGGACCTTTGCTACCACTATAGTTAAGATTTTTGATTAATTGATTTTCATATAAAGACTTGACTAGCTTTTGTGTCTTTTCTAATTGTGGATTTGATTGGGAACTATGGTTGTTAAGATGAAGCTCGCCAGCAATTAACTCTTCAATTGATTTTTTTAAGTGGGTAGCTCGCCATTGCAAAACTATTGTTATTATCCCTTGAATTTCACTAGCTAGTAAACTGAAAGCAAGGTAAATAAAGATTAAACCAATGACAATATCTAAAATTATAGGTAAGTTCATGTTAATTTGATTAGTGACTAAAAAAAATTTTGATTCTAAATTACCAAAATTATAATAGGAGATTATTATGGGTGCATCTCAATATTTGCCAAAATACTTTTTGCCTATTCCCTATTCTCTGCCCCCTGTTCCCAGTTAAGTGTTCCCTATGCATCAATAAATTTTTGGCTTTCTTCTTGCATTGAGATGCACCCATTATTATAGATAATACCAGATTATAGACAACAGTTAAAAACCCCAGGATGTATTCATAAAAATACGGTTTATCAGCGTTTTTCACGCTTTTCTTTGAGAGAATCTATCAATATTCTAGCGATAGCAAAAATAGTGAAATTCTAGAACCTTTTACTGATGCAATCTTCACATTGTTTAAGTTTCTATCAATAAAATATTTTGACTTAAAAGTTCAGGGAGGTACACTGCTAGAACTGCCATTTATAGATAAAAATATTGATATATATAGGTTTTAGCCTATGCCAGTTAGTCCTGCCACAAAAATAAAAAGTAGCCTCTAAATATATGTATATATATATTAGACATCTCCGAAAATTAAAAATAAAATCAATTATCATCCATAAATTATCTATTCTTTCTTCCAGTTAAGAGTTAAGTGTTCCCTGTTCCCTCTTTTCTGGAGATGTCTATTTGAATTAATTTATTATTTTTACTGTCACTTTACTGCCTTTTACTGCTACATTTGATTTTTTTTACAAAAAAGGCCATCATTTTTAGATGGCCATTTAACTATAGTATAAGAATAAAATATACTAAAAAGATTATTTTCAGTCTCATCATCTTAAGGATAATTAGTATTACTTCCTGGGGAACGAAAACGAGAAAGTTTGAACTTGGTATTGTAAAGTTTTATTAATTTTATAGAAAAACATAGGAAAACAACTAAAAATATCTTAGACTCAGAAAGGATTGCAGAACAGCTCGTTAAATGTTTACAGGAGGGATAATACAGTTAGTAGAACGTACTATTATTAAAAAAAATAATCTGGTGTCAAATACAATGAGTCATGTCAATGTTCGTTTAAATACCGATCAGAAAAGTAGTCCCAAACGCTTTTAGCAATGGGATAGAGGGTGTTGTAGTTCACCCCGTTAAGGTAACACTTAATTAAAAC
>NZ_JAAHHT010000310.1:7575-9758 GCF_010672085.1 Okeania sp. SIO3I5 | reverse complement strand
GGGAGTGGGAAAGAAGTAAACAAAAAAAACTAAGACGTCTTAGTAAAGAACTATCAAAGTAATTAAAGAAATATCTGAAGTTTGTAGGGTTGCTGATGTTATTTTTAGATTTAGACAGGGAGTAGGGGAGTGGGGGAGTGGGGGAGTGGGAAAGAAGTAAACAAAAAAAACTAAGACGTCTTAGTAAAGAACTATCAAAGTAATTAAAGAAATATCTGAAGTTTGTAGGGTTGCTGATGTTATTTTTAGATTTAGACAGGGAGTAGGGAAGTGGGGGAGTGGGGGAGTGGGGAAGTGGGAAAGTGGGAAAAAAGTAAACAAAAAAAACTAAGACGTCTTAGTAAAGAACTATCAAAAAAATTATTTGATCTGTGCCAATTACTTAATAATTAAAGTTCTCCCTAAGTAGAGCATTATTCTTAGTAATTGGAACAAGAATTAGGAGTTATAATCAAGAGATTATATGATTCAAGTAGAACCAGAGATGATATGATATTTAGTCTAGCAAAATAGCGTTGAAAGCTCCATGTTTTTTAACTAATACCATTTCTCTGTAACAATGCGCTTAATAATTCTGACTCAAACCTGAATTTCACCAATAGTTGTTATCTTTTATTAAGCGCAACATCAGGTCGAAATGGTATAAGAACAGAAATAAAAGGCAATTACTTTTAATTTTTAACTTTTGACTTTGGTAAAAAATCCGTGTTTTTCTACCAGAAATAAAAGGCAATTACTTTTGAATTTTGAATTTTGACTTTGGTAAAAGCTCCGTGTTTTTCAATGAGTAATAAAAGGGAATTACTTTTAACTTTTGAATTTTGAATTTTGAATTTTGAATTTTAACTAATGTCTCGTTCTAAAGCTCTCTATTCTTACATATTAATCCGTTTACTATTAGCACCACTAATGCTATGGACAATTAGCACTTTAGTTTTCTTGTTGTTACGAGCAACTCCCGGAGACCCTGTGGATGCTATCCTTGGACCAAAAGCTTCAACAGCTACTAAAGAAGCTCTCCGGTCTCAACTTGGTTTAGATGGTTCACTACTAGAACAGTATCTTAATTATCTAGGAAAATTACTTAGTTTTGACTTAGGTACATCCATGACTACTCGTGGTGAATCAGTTTGGCAAATTATTCAAAATTATTTTCCTGCCACTGTAGAATTAGCAGTATTTAGTATGGCGATCGCTCTAATTGTTGGAATTTCTATTGGGTCTATTGCTGCTTCTCATCCTAATACTAAGTTAGATGTTGGTGGGCGTTTATTTGGAATTTTTACTTATGCAGTTCCGCCTTTTTGGGCAGGGATGATTTTACAATTAATTTTTGCAGTACAGTTGAAATGGTTTCCTTTAGGTACTCGTTTTCCTATTAGTGAAAATCCTCCTCCAAGCATTACAGGTTTATACACAATTGATAGTATTTTAAGTGGCAATATCAGTCATTTTTTCACATCTATATATTATTTAGCTTTGCCGAGTTTAACATTAGGAATTTTGCTGAGTGGTATTTTTGAAAGAATAGTAAGAATTAATCTCAAACAAACATTACAAGCTGATTATGTAGAAGCTGCTAGAGCAAGAGGTATTCCTGAATTAAGAATATTATTTGCTCATGCTTTGAAGAATGCCATGATTCCAGTAATTACAGTTTTAGGATTAACTTTTGCAGCTTTATTAGGAGGAGCAATATTAACAGAAGTAACTTTTTCTTGGCCTGGTTTAGCAAATAGATTGTATCAGGCAATTAGTTCGCGAGATTATCCGACAGTGCAGGGAATAGTCGTATTTTTTGCTGGTATTGTTGTCATTGCTAGTATTTTTATTGATATTTTAAATGCTTATATAGATCCCAGAATTAGGTATTGAATATTCATTAATGGATAATGGATAATGGATAATTAGGGTTTGCTGAAAAAGTCTTTTGCTAGAGGTAGGAGTCAGGAGTCAGAATCAATGGAAATTTAGAGGAGGTAGGAATAAGAATTGTTCTTCAATTTTTCTGTTTTTGTCTGCCCAAAATACGCTCATTTTTGAACCTAAAATACCTAAAAGCTTGGATTTTTCCAAGACCTAAAAAGGCTAAAAGTTTTACCTGAAAATAATTTTATATTTAATCAGCAAACCCTAATTACCTCTGCCTAAAAGGGATGAGGATTGACCAAGAACGAAAACAT
>NZ_JAAHHT010000310.1:6773-7475 GCF_010672085.1 Okeania sp. SIO3I5 | reverse complement strand
AAAAGCTTGGATTTTTCCAAGACCTAAAAAGGCTAAAAGTTTTACCTGAAAATAATTTTATATTTAATCAGCAAACCCTAATTACCTCTGCCTAAAAGGGATGAGGATTGACCAAGAACGAAAACATTTATTCTCTTGGTTGATTGGATATGGTATGGATAATGGATAATGGATAATTAGGGTTTGCTGAAAAAGTCTTGTGGTAGAGGTACGATTCAGGAGTCAGGAGTGAGGAGTCAGAATCAATGGAAATTTAGAGGAGGTAGGAATAGGAATTGTTCCTCAATTTTTCTGTTTTTGTCTGCCCAAAATACGCTCATTTTTGAACCTAAAAGACCGAAAAGCTTGGATTTTTCCAAGACCTAAAAAGGCTAAAAGTTTTACCTGAAAATAATTTTATATTTAATCAGCAAACCCTAATTACCTCTGCCTAAAAGGGATGAGGATTGACCAAGAACGAAAACATTTATTCTCTTGGTTGATTGGATATGGTATGGATAATGGATAATTGATAATGGATAATTGATAATTAGGGTTTGCTGAAAAAATCTTTTGCTAGAGGTAGGAGTCAGGAGTCAGAATCAATGGAAATTTAGAGGAGGTAGGAATAAGAATTGTTCTTCAATTTTTCTGTTTTTGTCTGCCCAAAATACGCTCATTTTTGAACCTAAAAGACCTAAAAGCTTGGATTTCTCCAAGACC
>NZ_JAAHHT010000310.1:0-6673 GCF_010672085.1 Okeania sp. SIO3I5 | reverse complement strand
TCAGAATCAATGGAAATTTAGAGGAGGTAGGAATAAGAATTGTTCTTCAATTTTTCTGTTTTTGTCTGCCCAAAATACGCTCATTTTTGAACCTAAAAGACCTAAAAGCTTGGATTTCTCCAAGACCTAAAAAGGCTAAAATTTTTACCTGAAAATAATTTTATATTTAATCAGCAAACCCTAATTACCTCTCCCTAAAAGGGATGAGGATTGACCAAGAACGAAAACATTTATTCTCTTGGTTGATTGGATATGGTATGGATAATGGATAATTGATAATTAGGGTTTGCTGAAAAAGTCTTTTGCTAGAGGTAGGAGTCAGGAATCAGAATCAATGGAAATTTAGAGGAGGTAGGAATAAGAATTGTTCTTCAATTTTTCTGTTTTTGTCTGCCCAAAATACGCTCATTTTTGAACCTAAAAGACCTAAAAGCTTGGATTTCTCCAAGACCTAAAAAGGCTAAAATTTTTACCTGAAAATAATTTTATATTTAATCAGCAAACCCTAATTACCTCTCCCTAAAAGGGATGAGGATTGACCAAGAACGAAAACATTTATTCTCTTGGTTGATTGGATATGGCGCCTGTCACCTATCCATCCCATTCTAACGGACTGGGACCCTTGCCAACCGCTTTTTCCCCTTTATTTGGGAGACTTTAAAGATGAATTATTTAATTATTCGGTAAGCATTCAGCGGTTAGCTATTAGCTATGAGTTATTAACTAATTATTACACCAAAGGAGCAATTAGTCTTCAAAGAGAATTATAAAGTTATAAAAAAAGAGGTCATTAACTATATGGTGAAGTAGTTACTTGATCTTTTCATGCATCTGAATGTTGAATGCTAATAGCTGAATGCTTACGTAAATCTTTGTCTTCCCTTGCTTATTTACCCTTCAAATTTGAAACTATACTAACTCCTGATAAAAATTCAATAACTCCCTAGCTAAAGCTTTATTTGTATACTGACTCATTGCTTTTTCATAACCTTTTTGCCCTAAAGTTTCAGTTAATTCTTTTTGCTCCATTAACTGCATTAAACAATTCCTCAACTCCTCAACATTTCCCTCTGGAAAAACCAAACCAGCATCACCAATTACATAAGGAATTTCCCCAGAATCAGAACCTATTACAGGAACTTTACAAGCCATTGCCTCAATTAAAACATGACCAAATTGTTCTTTCCAACCCACAGAAGTTAAAGTTTTAAACTTATAATTAGTTTCCGATGGTAAAACCAAAGTATTCATCAGATTAATATATTTTTGTACATGGTCGTGAGGCACACTTTCTACTAAAATTAGTCTATCTTTAATTCCTAATGCTGTTGCTGTTTCCAGCAAAGTTGCTTGTAATTCACCCCTACCCAATAATAACCATTTCCAATTTTTTTCCTGTAAACCTGCTAGAGATTTAGTTAAAGTTAATAATCCTTTTTCCTCAACAAAACGACCAACAAAACCCACCACAAAATCATCAGGTTGAATCCCTAAACTATCTCTTAATTCTGTTTGAGATTCTGGTTTAAATAAAGTTTCATCTACTCCTAACTGAGGCATAACTTTGATCGGACCGTTGTAACCTTTTTCTCTTAAAATATCTTTTCCATCTTGATTACCTGTAACAATTCCATCAGTATTTCTGAGATTGTAACCTTCTAGCAAGGAAATAGGAAATTTCAGTTCATAAGGTAAATTCCACCAAGTAAAAAATAAATTTTTAGCCTTCAGTCCTAAAAGCTTATTAAAAGTAATAAACTGAGCATAAGTTAAAGCCTTAGCACCCTGTTCTACTTGAATAATATCTGGCTTAAATTTTCTGAGCAAACCAATTAAATCAAGACCAAAAGTTAGTAACGCTTGATTATTTTCACTGTAATTATAAATAGGTACTACTTTAAAGGAACCCTCATCAATAAATTGAGTTTCAACTATTTGACTTTGTACCCCTTTTGGATTCCAGCGACGGGGTACAACGACCGTAACTTCAATACCAGATTCAAGTTTAGCTAAAGCGCGAAACTTTTCTCGATTAAGGTCAACAATATAAGTATGGCTAACTACTAATATTTTCATAATTATTATTGTATGATTTGTGAAAAAAAAATTGTAGGGGTTTGGTCTCCCAACCCAAGGGAAATTGGATGTAAGCATTCAGCTATTACCGAAATAATTAGATAATTAGATAATTAGATAATTCAAGTTTAAAGCCTCCCCTTTCAAGGGGAAAAAAATAAATATTTTCCTTAAGGGTCAATCCTTTCCCTAAAAGAGAGAGGTAATTATCCATTATCCATTAATGAACGGCAAGCTCTCAAATTTTTAATCAATGAAACAATCATTTCGTTTAACTTATAATACATTTTAAACCAAAGAATTAAAGCATAGTAATGACAAGCTTGACTTTCTAACTAAAGGTAATAAAGCTGTTAACGAAGCTCCTCTGAAAGAAGTTGGTTGACTGCTGAATGCTTACAATGGGATTTGGAAACCAAACCCCTACGATGATGGGATTTGGAAACCAAACCCCTACGATAAAATGTTACAACTTTATTTCTTTGCGATAGTTAATCTTGAGAAACAATTCAATTAATAATCAATAATTATTAATTGTTTTGAGTTTTGTCTAACCAAGCTACTAAATCGGATATATTTCTGAAGTTTAACATTGCCTGACTCAATTGTTCTAATTCCCCATTTGATAATTGATTAAAGCGTTCTTTTGTATTCATATCAAGTTCGCCTAATAAATGCTCTAGTAAACTTATAATTAATTCCCTTTTACCTTCTTCACGACCTTCCCTTTTACCTTCTTCACGACCTTCCCTTTTACCTTCCTCACGACCTTCCCTTTTACCTTCTTCACGACCCTCATTACGACTAAAAGCAATTGCTCCTCTTCGGTCAAGAATAAATCGCTCTTGACCTTCCAATCCTTCTAATTCTTCAGGACTTAAATTAGCCTCATTAGCAATACTAAAAGCCTTATTAATTTCAGGAACTATTCCCATTGATTCTGGTACAACTTCCAAATTTTTAGTATGTTTGAGAAAGTAAAGCCATTTATCTGTAATACTTTCTAAATCTGCCAACTTTTTTTTAAACTTAGGTAATTCCACAAAAAATATTTCTAACTCACTATCTGGGTAAAGAAAAGAATCATCCCATTCTTTAAATACAAAACGGTTAATAATTTTTTCACTCTCCTCAAACATCCTAAAATCAGTAATAGTTAGAGAAAGTACAGGATTCAAATCAGCATAAATTTCCCCTCGCTTAAGTTGATTAGCATAAACTTTAGCTGCATAGTAAAGAATTCTTTTATTAAAACCTTCTACATTTAATACCTGCATTTCAATGATGACAATAGAACCATTATCAAGAGTTGCCTTAACATCTAAAAATGATTCTTTGAAAATAGCGATCGCTCCAGGTTCATAAGTCTTACTAAATTCCAAGTCATGGATAGTATTTTCACCTTTATAAAGCATTGCATTCAGAAAACTAATCAGAATATCTTTACTCTCAGCAGAGCTAAAGATTTTTTTGAAGGCATAATCTGTTTTTGGATTAATAAATCTCATACTAATTTGACTTTATTCAATTCTTACTTTTAACTTTTAATTTCCTTCAGTATACCCTTAAACAATTTCCTTTAACTTTAAAATTTTCTCTGACTTTTGAATTTTGAATTTGTTTATACCCTTAAACAATTTCCTTTAACTTTAAAATTTTCTCTGACTTTTGAATTTTGAATTTGTTTATACCCTTAAACAATTTCCTTTAACTTTAAAATTTTCTCTGACTTTTGAATTTTGAATTTTGAATTTTGAAATTGTTTATACCCTTAAACAATTTCCTTTAACTTTTAATTTTCTCTGACTTTTGAATTTTGAATTTTGAATTTTGACTTTCTTTAGTATAAATTTGTCCGTCATCCCAAATAGATTTAATCCTTGTTTGAACAGCACTCAGAAAACCAAGAGTATAAAAACTGCCACGAGTAATTATTTTGATAGGAGAACCACCTTTATAACAAGGGGGATTCCCCAACACATGACAATCAAATAATTTGGCAAAGAAACGCAAACATTGATTAGGAGTGAGATTTTTTAATCCCATCAAAAAGTGATTGTGATAGAAAGTAACTTGATATTTAAGCGACCTTGTAGAAATATCATGGCAACCTCCACTTTCTTCACCCAAGTGAATTAAAGAAGCTTCTGGATCGAACCAAATTTGATAACCAGTTTGTCGCAACCTCAAACAAAAATCCGACTCTTCCCGTACTGCACTACCACGAAACCGCTCATCAAAACTCAGACCATATTTAGTAAAAATCTCTCGGCGATATGACATATTACACCCTCTTGCGGAAATAACTCTTTGAGGTTTAACCGTATGCACCAAATCTATATGATACCAAGCAATACCAGGGTCAGACGCTTCTGGAGGTAAATCCTCTATTTCCAATTCTCCACCAGAATCTCCTAATTTCATGCGATCGAATACTCGTCCTGCTACTGCTCCTACTTCCGGGCGATCGACATAGTTGCGAACATGGGCAGCTAAAAATCCTGTTTCTAAGCGTACATCATCATCTATAAAAAGGATGATTTCGCCACTACAATGTCTGACTGCATAATTTCTTGCTCCTGGTAAACTCGCCCAATTCAGATGGAATAATTTAATTTTTCCAACATTAGCTTTTTCTTCTAAATAAGCTTGAACTTCTGGTTTATGAGTAGCAGTTTGATCGACTACTAAAACTTCAAAATTAGGGTAATCTTGTTTGATAACATCGGCGATCGTATCTATTAGAACTTCCTCCCGATTATAGGTAGGAATGACAACGGAAATTGATGGTAAATTCATAGTCTACTATCCTTTGAGAGTGAGTTTAATTTTTAAGCATTCAGCAATCAGCTATTAGCTATCAGCTATTTGTTTTAGTTTTAGATAAAGGCTTTATTAATTAGTCAAAATTAAATCTTACTATAAAAGCCGAATTTAAAGTATGTATTCATTTATAGCAAGTCCTTAAGGTTGATATATTATTGCTTATATAGCTGAATGCTTGCTTGAATTTTATTGATATTTACTAATTTTTTCTTTCCACAAGTAGCTTCCTAAAAAAGTTTTCCAAGAATATGAATATAAATAAATAAACTGTTAGTAAGACCATTGTAATTATCATCACAATAATTACTTTTAAATATGGTTCAACATCAAGAGCTTTTGTTAGGGGACGGAACAAAACAAAATATAGAGGTTGATGTATCAGATATATTTGGTATGAATAGATGCCTAGTAATGATAGTAATCTTAATATATAGCCTATTCTTTTTTGTTGTTTGCTCAATAGTTCAAAAATCAAGTAACAAACTAGAAAAAAGAAGGGAGTAAACAGAAGATCAAATCCTTCCATATAGATAATATCTATTTTTTGCCATGCCATTGATAAATAAACAACTAATCCTGTAGCAAAAACTCCTGTGACTATAGTATAATCTATCTTTCTAAAAGTAGATTTTTTCAAGAAAATTATGCCCCAATATAATCCTAGACATAACTGAAAGAAATAACTACCTAAGAAATTATTTTGTAATAGATACCAATAAACCTGAGAGCTATTGTCTACCAATACGCAAGCTATTTTAGTTATAACTCCACCAATAATTCCTAGCCACAAAATTTTTCCTGGTTGACTATTGCAGATAATAAATATTAGAGGAATTACAAGATAAGCTTCTAAAATAACTGTAAAAAACCAAAATCCAGGATTAATTGCCTGAAATTTATAACCTGCTAAACCAATTATGCTCAATAGTAGATTAAAATTTAGCTGTATATTTTTATTTCCGAAAAAATAATATAGTAATAAACTTAAAATTACAGCTAATATATAACCTGGATAAATTCGATTAATTCTTTTAAGTAGCCAATCTTTCCAATTTATTTCCAGTTGATTAAGATTATTTTTTTGATTTTTTAACAAGAGAATATAGCTAGTAGTAAATCCCGCCATAACAAAGAAGATATCTACCGCAGCATATCCCACTTTAGCACCAGTTCTATCTAATATACTAATCAGGTTAATTTCCTTTGGATAGTTTTGAAAAAAATGAAATAAAAGAATACCTAAAATTGCTAAACCTTTAGTATAATCGACCCAATATAATCTATTTTTATTGCTAGGGTTGTTACTCGACATTTTAGTTATATAAAATAATGGATAAAAGCTAAGTTTATAAGCAAAATTAATTAGGGTTTGCTGATTAAATATCAAAGCATTTACAGATAAAGGTTTTAGCCTTTTTCTGTCGGCAAAAAGTACGCCTGTTTCAGCTCTTCATGCTCAAAAAGTTAGTATTTTCCCTGCTGAGTTGGGCAAAAAAATTCTCCCGTACTCCCCACTCCCCTGTTCCCTTTCTACTTATAAATAATTCAGAAAAATATTAAAATGACGCCAACCTGAAAATCTTCTTTCTTCCTTTTTTACAGGAGAAGATATTTCTGCTATTTCTATTAATCTACCAGGTGTTTTATTTCTATCTACTTTAATCCGAGGTAATTGATAATTATTGTTCCCCCACCCTAATTTTAATATTTGATGATTGTATAAATAGCCTGAAAGATAGTATTTAGATGTATAATTTTCCACCTTGGAATA
>NZ_JAAHHT010000031.1 GCF_010672085.1 Okeania sp. SIO3I5 | reverse complement strand
AGGAGGCAGGAGGAAAAATTATCCTTTGATTTTTCTGCCACAGTCAACTCAAAATCCTAACTTTTTGAACTCCCTAGAACAAAAACCTTGTACTTTTTCAAGACATAAAAAGGCTAAAACCTTTAGGAGTCAATGCTTTTAGATTTAATCAGCAAGCCCTATATAATTGTTGCTGACGAACTTCATCAAAATTATCAGAAGTTCTGTTCGGGTTACTGCATTCTGATTCCAGACGAGCAATATCAACTCCATCGTACCCATAATTCCTAAAATCAGATAAATAACCTTGGTCAATCAATTCTTGAATATCTGGACCTTTAACTAATTTTTCAAACCACTGACCAAAATATTCAGTAGGAAATTTTCGCCTCCAGGGAGAAGCAGTAAATCCTATTTTAATTGCATTAGGAAAAGTTTCATCAAGTGTTTTATAGGTATCAAACCAGCAAGTAGTATGACACTCGTCAATGAGAATAAGATCGGCATAATTTAACAAATCTCGACGAGCTTGTGTCTGAATACCAACAATTTGAAGCGGACGTTCCCTATTTTCTTGGTAACCAACTTTAATGATACCTACTTGTTCTTGATCAATTTGAACCTTAGTCATATAGCTGAGAAAGAGTTGCTTAGGACATGGACTGATGATGAACCTTAGACTGGGAAATGTTTTTCTAACTGTTCCCTGTTCCCTGTTCCCTGTTCCCTGCTATAGTATCCAAGGTTTGGTCTATAATGAACTCTCTGTTGGTTAGTAAAATTGCCTTCTTATTTCTGGATAAAGCATCAGCTAAAATGGAAGCAATGACAATGGTTTTGCCAGAACCCGTAGGAGAATAACATAATATTTTCTTACTTCCTTTCTTGATTGCCTTATAGATATCATTTTTAAACTTTTGCTGATAATTCCTTAAAGTATATATTTGGTGATTTGCTATAATGTTCAATGTTCATAGATAATCTAGTTGACTATTAATTCATTATAGTATCTTGAAATAAATTTTGTTTGACTTGAGAGAAGAGTTGAATTATGAGATATAAACTAGGATGGGTTGAGGAAAGAAATCCAACATATAGATGTTTAAATGTGATTGTTGGTTTGCGCTAACCCTTAACCTAACCTAGTTTCTAAAGTCTAAAAACTAAGACGTTTGAGTTACAGCAGTTTTCATGATTAATAGACCACAGTAGGGACGTTAAATAACAAAAATGCGTTTCATGTCTAGAGCGAAACCTCCCTACTGGATTATCATTTTTTTTGTGTGGTTTATTGACCTGAAAACTGCTGTAAATATTTATCGATCTAGAGAGAATAGACTCTAATTTTTAAGTCGGTCATTATAACCGAGGTATGGTTTTGAAAGATAATTGTTGGTTTACTGAAGCGATCGCCTCCTATCAAAAAGCAATTGAACTTGATTCTGACTATGCAGAAACTTATCAAAATTTGGGTGTTGTACTTTTGAAGGTTGGTCAAGTACCAGAAAGTTTAGAAATGTTTAGGAAAGCTATTAGTTTGCATGAAAAATATAACCCTCTTGAAGCAAAGCGACTTAGGGAAGTATTAGAGTCGATGGGTTTTATGTTGTAAAGTTCTAGCCGTCGAAGTTGAAATTTTTAAGTTACTTTAGAAACAGATGTTTCTTTTAGAGGTGGAGTTGTTTGAATTGTAGTGACTAGGTTGAACTCAGGAAGATCGGGATTTAACAATTCATCTTCACCCAACTCAGTATTCCGGAAAAACTTACGCACAATTTCCACATCTGGTTCAACCTCAATCCAAAGACGCGCGCCGCCTGCCTGACTCCGATTTGGTGTATGAGGGCGATAAACAATTTTGCAATGCCCTTTTATCTCTGCCTCGTGACAGCGATCGTTGCGATTTCCTTGTTTAACGGATATGGCGGGATGCGATGTACCATGGTCTCGGTTATAGTCAATTTCTTTTCGCAGAACATGAATAAAAGTATTGCCTGTACGTTGTCCTTTATTCCAAGTTCCCTCAGGACCTCGACGACCTGGAATTACTTCCGGCATTCCTCGACTATTTAGAGGAATTTTCCAGAAATGTTTGCCTCTACGAGCGTCTTTGATACGACCTTGGCCTAAAAGTACCCGTAATCTTCCCGTCGAAATATTCAATAAAAAAGCTGCTTCAGTTGTACCAACGGTTTCAATAGTTTCAATAGCTTCCATAGATTCCATAATTTCCATAACCATAAAAAGCAATAACGTTATATTTAAACAAAATACTGAGAAAAGATCAAAAGTTATCTGATAGTTTCAACAAAAGTCATAAATATAGAGACAAAAAACTATAACGTCTGACTTTTAGAAAATAGATAAAGTCTATATCAAGAGATTCAATAATAATTTTTATGATGTTGTCTGAGTTATCGATTTTAAGATTACCTCCTAAAGTTGATCGAAAACTAATAGTTTAAGTCGTTGATTTTCTAATAATACTTGACAACTTATAAATGATAACTGATTTTATCGTTCAATCCAACCTTGAAAAGCTGCTACTAAAACATTAGCAACTGGATTGTCGAGAGCTTCTTTAAATGCTTCTGTTCCCGCCGATCTTAATACTCCTATTACTCGCTGTTTTAATGTGGGGTTATTTTCTACAATTTCAATAGCTTGAGCAGCAACTGCCATTTGACCTACTGTAGTTTCTGTAGAGTTTGATTGTTCTAATTGTTTGAGAAGTTGTTGAATTTCTTGGGCAACTTCAACCAGATTTTGTTTTGCTTCGGGGTTAGTAGAATAGTCGTTGAAAGTTCCGCCTATTTGGTCTCTACCAGCAAAACCCCCTCCACCTATTTGGTCTCTACCAGAAAAACCTCCTCCAAATGTTGCACTGCGCAAGTCAAATTTAGTACCTTCTTTTTCTGCCATTGTTTCTACAACTCCTATTAATCTTGTATTATCTTTGCGTATCCAATTTCTTTCTTCGCGTATATTTTTGATTTCTTCAGAATAAAAATTTTTTTGTTCAGATAAAAGTTCTATTTCCTTATCTTTTGAGTCTAACATCGGTTTATATTTTTGCCAGAATTTACGCTCATATTCTGCTTCGTCAATTTTCTCAGAAACTTTGACGCGAATAACAAAAGCACCGTCGCCTTTATTTTCTATTGTTTGGATGACTGGTAATTCTTCTGTGTCACTTTCCACTCGGAGTTCTTGAAAAGTTTTCAGAAAAGTCTCCCAGTCAATACCATCTTTGAAAATTAAATCGACAGTATTGGGAATTTTCTGAGCCAATTTAGCAAATTCACCACGTTCAAAATTTTTGTCTGGATCAGCAGGGCGACGTTCACGTTCAGGATATTTCAGGAAAATATAATTACAGTCAATTTCAATTAGTTGAGTAGTATTGCTGATTCCCCAATCTTCTACACAAGCTCCTGTTAAAGTTGCTCTAGTTAAATCTGCTCCTTCTAGTAAAGTTTGCACTAACCTAGCTCTAGATAAATTAGCGTTTTGTAGGTTGGCGCGATTTAAGTCTGTGCCAATGAAGCTAGCATCTTGTAGGTTAGCTGCCTTGAAATTAATACCTCTGAGGTCGAGGCGATCAAAGTTTTTATCTTGCCCTTCTCCTGTTCTAACTAACTCTCTGACTTTAGGATCTTTTAAATAGGTTTTCCCTGATCAAACAAGGTCTAGTTTAATAGCATTTCTCCAACAAGTATGAGTTATGTTAGCTCCTCTAAAATCTGTACTTTTGATAGTAGCATTAGTGAAATCAGCGTCAGTTAAATTTGTATTTCTAAAAGATGTTCCGATTATCGCAGCAAAAGCAATAGCTATATCACGGATCGAAGTGTACTTTTCATCTCCTTTAATTGTCTGATAACCAATCCAAGCACTTAGTAGTCCTTGGAACAAGGCTAAACCTAAGTTTACGACTTCTATCCTGCTGCCTACTACTATTGTTGCTGTTTCAGCTAAGATTATGTTTACAGCTAAGGCCAAGGCTAAGGCTATGCTTAAGGCTCCTGCTATAGTCCCAGTTACAGCTACGGCTAAAACTATGGCTACGGCTCCTGCTATGACTCCCAATAGGGTTATGGCGAAAACTACGGCTACAGTTATGGCTAAGGCTACGCCTACGGCTCCTGATATGACTCCAGCTAGGGCTAGGGCTAAAGCTACAAATCCTGCTATAGCAGTAGCTATAGCTACGGCTGAGTTTTCTATTCTTTTACCAATAAACGTTGTGCATAACGTTATCAAGTATATAGTAATGAAAATTAAGGATACCCAACGATCAAACTGAGTTTCTACATTACTTAACTCAAATATTTGTAATGTCAAATTTGAAATGAGTAAATTCAAATAAACTGATATACCAACTAGAAAAAAAACACTATAAAGCAAAAATACCACCCAATGCTTCTCTAATCCTGCCTTAGCTCTACTAAAATTTGTTTTGGTTAAATTTGCCACACGAAAATTAGTACCCCGAATATCTGCCCCACTAAAATCTGCTGCCGTTAGATTTGCTCCAGGAAAATTAGTACCCCGAATATCTGCCCCACTAAAATTTGCTCCAGATAAATCTTTTCCCTTAAAAGATAGACCCCAAAGCCTCACGGGGTGACAAGCGCCTCAAAAGCCTTACTAACAATGGCTTAAACGATTAAAGTAACTCTGGAAAATTACAATCAATATTAAAAATAATAATTATTATTACTACAAGTGTCGGCGATCGCAACCCATCGGCATCCCCAATTTTAGTTGATTTTTATGTAAATTTTAAAAATTAGCCATAAGTCACATTTTATGGTAAAAAAAGTTAGTCCACTTACACACATAGACCAACTCAAATGCAATTTTTATCATTGTATGAGTCATATTTTAAACAATCTTTGACCAATACTCAACTTCAAACTTTAAAAATTTTAGGCAAGGTTAATTACTGTCCAAAAAACTGTCAAAATAGAAAGGTTAGCTGCTAGTTTTCCTCTGCCTATTAAATATGAAAGTCGTCGTCGTCACATTCAACGGTTTTTGGGATTATATTCTTTAAGTATACCTTTATTTTGGTTTCCCATTATAGAGAAAATTATTAATCAAGAATTTTCTTATGGTAGTCGGTTAATTTTAACCATTGATAGAACTCAATGGAAAGCTCAGAATATTTTTGTTATAGGTGTAATTTATAAAAAACGTGCTTTACCTATTTATTGGCAAATCGTAAGACTTGAAAGGTAGTAGTAATTTAGGAGAGCAGAAAGCACTGATTAAGCCTGTTTTACGTTTACTAAACAAATATGAATTGGTAATTATTGGAGACAGAGAATTCCATGCTCCAGAGTTATCTTACTGGTTGAAACATCGAAAATCACTTCAAAACATTTATTTTGTTTTCAGACAAAAAATGAATACTTACTATAAAAAAACAGGTAAAAATTATCAAAAACTGAGTTCTTTACCTGTATCTCCAGGAACTAAAATCTTTTTGAGTAGTATTAATATTACTCGAAAAAAAGGGTTTGGTAAATTTAATTTAGCAGCTTATTGGAAAGGTAAATATAATCAGAAAGTAGAAAAAGAACTATGGTACTTGTTGACAAATCTTGACAACTTGGATGAAGTATTAAAAATTTATCGGTCGAGAATGGGGATTGAAGCTATGTTTAAAGATTGCAAAACAGGAGGGTATAATCTAGAAGGAAGTCAAGCTAATACCCAACGATTGACGAATTTAGTTTTACTGATAGAAGAGTGCTTATACTGTGTCATGTCAACAAGGTAAAATTATTAAAAAATCTGGTTATCAAAAATACATTTGTCGCTTGAAAGAAGTTGGTCGAAAAGATAGAAGACATAGCAATTTTTGGGTAGGTATTTATGGTGAATTGTGGGTCATAGCTGCGAAATATTTAGTTGATCTTGTTCAAGGTATGATGAATCTATCACGCCTAGAAAAAGCTCTATTATCAAAGGGGATTAAAAGCCATGTCTATCTTATTAGATTAAGTATTTGTACTTTCAAACATTTACAGTTTATTTGATGACTAAAAAATTTTTTTTATTAGCTTTGAGTTGAAAAAAAAATCAACTCAACATGGGGGTGTAGTTTAGCGTTGGCGGAGCCTAGCGGCAGCTATATCGCTAAACTACACCCTCACTAATAATGATTATCATTTTCAATATTGATTATAATTTCCAAGAGTTACTTTAATCGTTTAAGCCATTGTTAGTAAGGCTTTTAAGGCGCTTGTCACCCCCTGAGCCCCAAAGCTCACTCCTTGGAAATATCGTGTACCTTTTTCATATTCCTGTAATATCTTACGCGCTCCCATCGTTAGTATTTCTTTAAAATTAAGAATTCAGGACTATTTGGGTCAATGGAGGAAAATTTTCTCCTAGTCTAGTCTAGTTTATATTTTTTTTGAAACATTAATCATCTTTTTTACTGACCTTTCAACACATCCTCAATTTATCTAAAATCTAAAAACTAAGACGTTTGAGTTAAATATTCGATCAATACTAGAAAGAGGTAGGCGATCGCTATTTTCCCACCTCATCTAAAAACTAAGACGTTTGAGTTATAGCAGTACGGTATAAAATATTTACACATTATTTTTTATACATTTTTTTTAGACCGCACTTTGAGCTGTAAGTTGTAAATACCTGAGTGCAGCCTATAAAAATTTCATCAGTTAGAATAGAAGTAGGCAATGCCACCTTCCTACCTCATCTAAAAACTAAGACACTTGAGTTAAAAATTTCATCAATCTAGAGAGAGTGAGGCGATCGCTACTTTCCCACCTCATCCAAAAACTAAGACGTTTGAGTTAAATGTTTCATTAATCAGAATAGAGGAAGGCCATGCCACCTTCCCACATCATCTAAAAACTCAGTTTACTGATAACTGTTACAGACGGTGTACTAATAAAGTAATTCCCTGACGACCGACAACTGCAATTTCTTGACCAGGATAAAGAGTCATACTGTAATCTCTAAAAAGCACCGCAGGCCAATATGTAGTTTTAAATTTAACTCTTCCAGGCTTATCAGCAGTAATTTTTTCTTCAACCACACCAACTTCAGCTTTAGAAAACATCTTTGGAGCATCACAACGAAATTTCTGCATTATTATTCTTCCTTATATACTTTCAGTATTAACCTATTTAATGCCCCTGTAATTTAAAAATATTGAAAAATTAAGAACCTTAAATTTTGTCCTTAATTAAGGCTACATTTTACTTATGTAGTTTTCCGGAGGTTGTTTAATTTGCACCTCAGATTATTTTCTTGGATATATATACTTATTTATAGCGCTGCTTGCTCAGGTATTTACAATTTCCAGCTCAAAGTACAGTCTAAAAAAAGTGTCAAATTATTTTTGTACTTTACTAGGTAAGAGAATCGCTATAGATTTCTAGGGAACATTGTTATAGAAGCTTAAGAAAAGACTTATATAATTTCCAGCAGATATCTAATACAAAAATTAGAGTATTTATTATTAACTAAAAATTTCAACCCTACCTTGTAACTTTTACCTTTTACCTTTTCCCTTCTATCTTATTACTTCTTCTTTCCAATTAGAGCGGTTTTCACAAAGGTAGACTATAAAACTTCTGCCTTCTGCATAAAATAAAACTTATATTGTGGTATTCAGGGGTTGAGTTTATCTAATGAAAGATTAATACTTCTGAGTTCAGAAAGATTTCTAACTTCTGATTTCAAAAAGACTTTTTAACTTCTGACTTCTGACTTCTGACTTCTGACTTCATTATGGGTAATCCAATCAAGAATTAGACTATTAACTATTTCAGGACATTCATCATGGGCACAATGACCAGCGTTATCTAATTCTATTAATTCTAAACGGGGATTAAGTTGGGTAAACTGACTAGGATTAGCAAACTTGGGAGGAATTAATAAATCTTGCTTGCCCCAAATTAACAGCATAGGAACTTCCAGAGTAGGAAGCATAGCTTTTACACTAGGACTTAACTTAGTACTACCCATAATCTTAAATAAAATACAAAAAGTACGAGTCGCCCCCTTATCTCTCGGTGGTCCTGCCAATATATCGACCAATTCTTCTGTGATTCGATCTGGATTACTATATGCAAGTTTAACCCAACGACGAATAATTGAGGGTCTACGAATAATAGAAAATACTGCCCTCAACAATATTGGAGAAGCAACAATATTTTGAATTAACTCAACAGTCGGTAAACACCAACTTGGAATTACCTCTGCTTGAGGAGCCGGATCTGGTAAACTAATCATTATTAGTCCTGCAAGCATATCTGTATATGTAGTAGCTGCTACTAGAGATACCAGTGAACCAATAGAGTTACCCACTAATATCGCTGGTACTTGAATAAAAGTCTGCCAAAACTCGTATACTTGTTCTACCCAAAAACTACTATCATAATTAGCGATCGCTTTTTCCGAAGCGCCAAAACCCAGCAAATCAAGTGCATAGACTGTATGTTTTTGACTTAATACATTGATATTGTGTCGCCAATGGCCTATTGATGCACCAAAACCATGTAAAAGTAGTATAGGAGGGTTTTGTAGATTTTGGCCTTCCCCAGTTTCATAATTACTTTGGCATCGAACATAAGTGTAGCGAGTTTGCCACCCTCGCCATACCCAGTCTCGTTCACTACCTATTTTTTTTTGCCAATTGCTAGAAATATTACTCACGATCAACCAAACTTGCTTTTATCCTGATATTGTTTTTCATCACGCTAAAGCACACAATTCCTGTATGGGACTTATCCCAAGACTTAATTAAATTCCTAAATCTTAAGATTTGTAAAGTTCCTAACAAAGTAAATGGTATTAGGGCGTGTCATTAGATATCTCTACTATTGAACTGAACTATAGTATGTTGAGTATCAAGTATCAGCGTTAATTAATAGGCTTGCATAAAATTGCTTAATTATGATAGAATACAGATCAAACACTATTCTATATTACTCTGACCAAAAAATTTAGCTAAAGCGTCGAGAAACCTGACGCTTTAGTATTGTAAAGTTTTATTGATTTTATAGAAAAACAGAAAAAAACAACTAAAAATATCTTAGACTGGAATTAGTTAAATTCCCTTATGTAGTTTATGAATGAAATTATCTGCAACACCCATGCATCTTGAAGATGAACTTGGAAAACCCCAACAGCTCGTTAAATGTTGACAGGAGCGATAATGCAGTTAGTAGAACGTACTATTATTAAAAAAAATCATCCCAATTATAAATCACTTGATGCTGTAGCTTTCTTGTCGAAAAATCTCTACAACATGGCTAACTACATAGTTAGACAAGAGTTTATTAATAAAGGAAATTATCTAGATTATAACAAGGTTCAAAAGTTGTTACAGTCGGGAGCAGATTATCAAGCAATACCGGCGAAAGTTTCTCAGCAGGTGTTGATTCTTTTAGATGAAAATTGGCAAAGTTTTTTTCAAGCTATAAGAGCTTATAATGAATGTCCAAGTAAGTTTAAAAGTCGTCCTAAACTGCCAAAATATAAACATAAACAGAAAGGGAGGAATATTCTAGTTTATACAAAACAAGCGATTAGTAAACCTCAATTAGTCAAAAATCAGAAAATATTACTATCAAAAAGTGAGCTATTTTTTGACAGTAAAATAAATTATGATTCTCTGCAACAAGTGAGAATAATTCCTAAGCTTAATTACTATGTGATAGAAGTGGTTTACGAATCCTTTGAAGTTAAATTAGATTTGTCAGAATCTCATGTAGCCTCTGTAGATTTGGGAGTGAATAATTTGGCGGCTGTAACATCAAATAAAAAAGGTTTTCAACCCTTTATTATTAACGGCAGACCAGTCAAATCAATTAATCAATTCTATAATAAGAAAAAAGGCAAACTACAGTCAGAACTAAAGGAGGCTAAAAGTAGTAATAGAATCAAAAGATTATCGACAAAAAGAAATTTAAAGATTGATGATTATCTGCATAAGACTAGCAGGTATATTATTAATCGTCTGATAGAAAGTCAGATAGGAACTTTAGTAATAGGGAATAATCCTAACTGGAAACAAAGCCTAAATCTTGGCCCCAAAAACAATCAAAATTTTGTTCAAATTCCTTTTTTTAAGTTAATTGAACAACTAAAATACAAAGGGAAATTAGTAGGAATCAAAGTCTTTCTTAATGAAGAAAGTTATACTTCAATTGCTAGTTTTTTAGACTGGGACGACTTACCAGTTTACCAAAAAGGTGCCAAACACAAATTTAGTGGTAAACGAGTGAAAAGAGGACTTTATAAAGCTTCAAATGGAGTCACATACAATGCTGATGTCAATGGAAGTTTAAATATATTACGAAAAGTAGTCCCAAACGCTTTTAGCAATGGGATAGAGGGTGTTGTAGTTCACCCCGTTAAGGTAACACTTAATTAAAACTAAATCAAAAAAGATTTTTCTATAGATTTAGTAACTATCAGTGCCAGTAGCTAATGGGGGAAACCCCCAAGACCGGACTGGCTTGCCTGCAGATCCACCCTAAGACTGAAGAGAGATTCGGCCTTGAAGGCGGGTGCTATGAAGCAGAAAGCTTCTATAAGTGATGTTAGAGAATCCTACGTTGTTGCATAGGCGCAACCTACGGAGGATATAAATAACAAATACCTTAGCCTGATTTGATTTGATACAGATGTCCTTCTAAATAATCGTTTGAAAATCCCAATTAATGCCAATCGAAAAAAAAAATAATCGTAATCTCCCTCAAGTTAACGAAAAGATTAGAGTTCCCAAAGTTAGGGCTGTTGACGCAGATGGCCAACAACTAGGAATTTTAGAAACAACAGAAGCTTTGCGGATGGCCGAAGAAAAAGGTCTCGATCTGGTTATGGTCAGCGATAAAGCTGACCCACCAGTTTGTAGAATAGTTGATTATGGAAAGTATCTGTTTGAGCAGAAAAAGAAAAAGAAAGTACAGGATGCCAAAAACAAGCTGCATAATGCAGAAGTTAAGGAAGTAAAAATGCGCTATAAAATTGAGGAGCATGACTATAATGTCCGCTTATCTCATGCAAAGCGCTTTCTCGAGTCTGGTGATAAAGTGAAAGCCACTATTATGTTCCGAGGCCGGGAGATACAACATAGTAACCTTGCAGAAGAATTATTGCAACGGATGGCAACAGATTTAAAAGAATTAGCAGAGGTTCAACAAGCTCCCAAAAAGGAGGGACGCAGTATGATGATGTTATTATCTCCTAAAAAGTCAAGTTGAAAACACAAAAAAAGTTCGGGAGTAAGGTCACGCCCAGTCTTTTATGCATCGGGGCGGAAAAACGATTCGGTCGTTTTAACAAGCGTGATCTGTTATTATTAATAAAGTTAATAAAGTTAGTCAGGGTAAACGCCTGCGAAATGAAGCATCCTAGTACGTAAAAATCCAGGCCACCTGAGAACAGACGGCTTTTTAAGTGCTTCAGCGACATTCATTGGGGCGTGCAATGACAGGTTGTGGAGCGTATAGAAGCTAAGTGGTAGTACCCAGAAAGCAAAAAAAACAAGTAGAAGTAAAGCAAAAGCAACAGGGTAGGGGGTCGGTGGCAGAAATGCCAATTGATGCGACCCTTTCAGGTGCGACCTGAAGAATCTGAGTCTCTTTAGAGCGCAGAGTGTCAAATAGCATTTATAACTCTAAAGTATAGAAGAATACTAATGTTTTAGTTGATAGAGCTATTTCTCCTTGCTGCTGTATAGTTAAAAAATATTCCTCTCCTAACATTTCTTAGGAGAGGAATTAAGTTATGGGATATATCGTTGTTAGGAATGATGATTTTATTACTTAAATAATTTAGACAAACTGAAATTTAAACTATAGCTTTGCTTTTTAAGTTCTGTATTTTATTTAATCTAAATTAGGCATTGGTGAAATAAGGTATGAAATTCCGATCAGAGTAAGATTCATAGTAAGGAAAAAAAAGCTCTTTTAACTACTGACTACAGACTACTGTAAGGGCGATTCACGAATGGCCTCTACCACTACTGACCACTAAAAATCATACAATCATTCATCAACGCCCTAAATTAAACTATAGGTGTTACATAATCGGGGAATTATGATAAAATAGATTGCTCTCAATGAATCTTTCCTCAATAATATGATGGCTGAAAATCAATTATCATTATTATCTAATTAGATATTCTTATATCTGACAAGATTTGACTATCTTTATCTAGCAATTTTACCGAAAAAATCAGGTTTAAAGCCTCTCCTTTCAAAGAGAAAAAAAATCCTTTTAACCAATCCTCTTATTTTTAAGAAGAGGTAATTATTAATTGTTAATTATTAAATATACACTTTAGTTAAAATTCAGTAACCTACATGGAAGTGAGAAGTTTAAAAAGTTATACAGGATTAGGATATAAACTGCTAATATCTCTTAACCTCCGTTCTGAGGAAGTAGAGCGAACCTTACTAATGTTTGTGGTATATACTCTTACTTCTGTAGGACTAATTTGGTTAGAACTAAGTACAGTTAGTCTATTTTTAGACCAATATGGTGCCGACAAACTACCTTGGATATATATTGCTAGTGCAGGCATAGGTTCAGGTTTAGGCTTTGTCTATTCCTGGCTACAAAAAATCATGCCTTTGCGCAGAGTAATAGTGATAATTCTATTACTAATGGCAATTCCTTTATTCTTATTTAGATTTGGAATTGGCATTGAAAATATCAAGATAGCTGGTCTAAGTTTAGCTTTTCTTACCACTTTTATGATGTGGTTATGGGTAGAAGCTTGTTACTTGCTTAACGATCTAAATACTTCAATCACAGCTAATCAGTTATTTAATATTAGAGAAATTAAACGGACATATCCAATAATAAGTAGTGGCTTTTTAGTAGCAGGAGTAATTAGTGGATTTTCTTTACCTTTAATACTATACTTTGTGCCACTGAATAACGTCACAATAGTATCAGGATTAATGGTAGTATTGGGGTCAGGAATACTTTTATATTTATCAGAGAAATATCAACAATCTTTTCCTGATTCTAGCCGTTGGATACCAGAAGAGGACGAAGAGGAATTTTCTACTAGGAGCATAAAAGGACCTTTAAAAGGTTATATATTGCCATTGATCGTATTCTTTGTCATGGCAGAAGTGCTATATGTATTAATAGACTTTCAATTCTTTTATCAACTAGAATTGCAAAACCCGGCTGCTGATGGAGCAAGTAAAATAGCAAGTTTCTTGGGGTTATTTGAGGGGATTTTAAGTAGTTGTCAAGTAGCAACTCAATGGTTTGCCTCTAGTCGTTTAGTAGAAAGAATAGGAGTTTTTGGTACAGCAATAATACTACCAGTAGGAGCAATGGCTTTAGGGTTATTTTCTTTTACAGGAGCAATAACAGGCTTATTTTCAGTATTTATAGGATTAGTAATTCTAAGATTTTTAGATGAATTACTACACTATACATTAATAGAAACTACCGGACCTGTTTTATTCCAACCTTTACCAGAAAATATTCGTAGTGATGTTCAAACAATGGTAAATGGAGTGGCAGAACCATTTTCTACAGGTTTGAGCGGATTAATAATATTAGCAATTCTCTGGTTTTGTAAATTAATATTAGATTCGAGTCAAAGTAGATTTCAAGACCAGCAGGGTCTAGTATTTGTCATTGCAATAATAATATCAGGCTTGGTATGGTTAGGAGTAATATGGTTAATTAGAACCCAATATGTAGGCTTGTTGGTAAGAAGTGCAGGGAAAGGCAGATTTGGTGTTTTAGATTTAGATATGCGGGCATTGAAACGCTCAGTAGTAGAAACTTTAGAAAAAGGAAGGGCAGAAGAAGATAAGCGTTCTTGTATTGAGTTATTAAGTCAAATAGACAAAAAAAATGTAGGTGAAGTATTGGCTCCAATATTACATAAAATGTCACCTGCATTACAATCTCAAAGTTTGGAAGTAATGTTGAATCACCCGAATCCAGCTTATCTTCAAGAAGTGCGGTCGCTAACCAAAACATCATTGCCACCAGAAGTTTTGGCTTTAGCTTTACGTTATATTTGGCTCACAGAATCAGAACCAGATGTTACTCAACTGCAACCATATTTACAATCTTCAGTAGATCCAGTAGTAAGAGGTACGGCAGCAGCTTTAATTATGCGTAGAGGGGACAGAGAGCAAAAAGCGGAAGCTACGAATGTTTTACGCCGGATGATTACTTCTAAACTGGAAAAGGAAAGAGTGATGGGTGTTCGTGCTTTGGGAGAAGCAGATTATTTGCAAGGGTTACGATTGTATGTTCCTAGTTTATTACAAGATGAATCGTTACGAGTGCGAAAGTATTGCATGGATGTGATTGCTGCGACTCATTTGGAAAGTTTCTATCCTTCACTATTACGGGGTTTATCCTACAAATCAACTAGGGAATCTGCATTACAAGCATTAGTAAGATTAGGTAATGATGCGATTCCGATGTTGGTAAAATTAGCAGATGATACTCATAAATCGGATATAGTGCGATTACAAGCATGGACTGCCATTGGTGAAATCGGTACAATAGAAGCACTAGATTCTCTGGTAAATAGAATGATGACGTCTTGGGGTATAACCCGTCGTAATATTCTCCGTAGATTATTGAAAATGCCAGGAGAAGTAGGAATAGAAGGGGTACTCGAACGAGTAGGTCGCAGTGGAGTTGAAATTTTAGTAGAGCAAGAGTTAATGTTTTTAGGACAGGTTTATGCCGGCATAGTAGACCTGTCTGGGGTAGATATTAATTCAAATAATTCTGACTCTGCTCCTTTAGAGGAAGGTAATGGAAAACTGACAACTGATTATACAGAAATTTTGTTGCGGTCTTTAGAGTTGTTGGAGTTAGATGCTATGGAACAATGTTTTTTGTTAATGCAGTTTCTTTATCCATTGAGTTCTATTCAGGCAGCAGCTTTTAATATTAAGTCAGACTCCCGTTCAAATGTGGCTCGTGGTTTGGAAATTTTGGATAATACTGTAGATATTTCTTGTAAGCGATCGCTGATTGAGATTTTAGATCAAAAGAGTTATGAGGAAAAATTAGGTAGTTTATCTGAGATGGTTGTTTATCAACCAATGGCTCCTAGCGATCGCTTACGACACTTGCTAGATTTTCGTCATTTTCTTTCTGACTGGGCATTAGCTTGCTGTTTACAGATGGCTCGTGCGGCTCGTTGGAGTTTAACTGCAGAGCAAACTTTAGTTTGTTTACGCCACCCTACTGGTTTTGTGCGGGAGGCAGCTCTAGCTTACTTACAGATGGCATCTCAACGTGCATTGGTTGAATTATTGCCTAATTTGAGAAATGACCCAAACCCTCTGGTAGCTGCTCAGGTTGAGCAAATGATTGTTGAATTTGGTATTGGTTAGGTTAACTAGCTATCAGGTTCAGTAGTGGCGCGTCAAGCTTAACTTCCCTTCGGGGAAGTCAAAGCTCTCCATCATACCTTACCCCCCTTGGAAAGGGGGGTGGGGAGCGGAGGGATGGGAAAGCCAAGGTCAACGGTTAGATACCTCCATCAGCTAAACGTTATGCTCCCCTTGACAAATAGGAGATATTTTATTACAATACTTATCATTGAACTTATGCTCAATGAACACAGGGGGAGGACATCACCTCTGTCATGCGCAGCGGTCAGGGTTTCCCCAGGCTGAAGAATCCCTATTTTTCCCGTAAGGGCAACGTCGGGAGTATGTCAACGAGTTTAACTATTAGATGAAATAAACTCACCCTAAAATCTAAGGCACTCTTAAAAAATTCCTATTCTAACATTTAAATGGGTTTAGTAGGAATTTTTCACTATTTATCCCTCGCGCCTGAGTGCTTCAGAAAATGTATCGACTATTGCTCTATACGCAACAGAAGGAAAATTGCACCACTCATCTCCCGCGCTTGAGTGCTTCAGAAAATGTATCGACTCTTGCTCTATACGCAACAGAAGGAAAATTGCACCACTCATCTCCCGTGCTTGGGTGCTTCAGAAAATGTATCGACTCTTGCTCTATACGCAATAGAAGGAAAATTTCACCATTCATCTCCCGCGCCGGGTGCTTCAGAAAATGTATCGACTCTTGCTCTATACGCAACAGAAGGAAAATTTCACCACTCATCTCTCGCGCCGAGTGCTTCAGAAAATGTATCGACTCTTGCTCTATACGCAACAGAAGGAAAATTTCACCACTCATCTCTCGCGCCGAGTGCTTCAGAAAATGTATCGACTATTGCTCTATACGCAACAGAAGGAAAATTTCACCACTCATCTCCCGCGCCTGGGTGCTTCAGAAAATGTATCGACTCTTGCTCTATAGAACCCCTAAACGTATCTTTTCTTGAAATACAAAGCCTTCAGGAAAGCTGTTTTAAGGAGCCTAATAACTATAAGGGTTCAGGAGACCGAAAAATTATGAAAAATGACTGCCAGAATCATCTTTCCCCAGATGGGTATTAGACTTGTAACTTCTAAAATAAATACCAAATGGGTTCTATACGCAATAGAAGGAAAATTTCACTACCCATCTCCCGTGCTTGGGTGCTTCAGAAAATGTATCGACTATTGCTCTATACGCAATAGAAGGAAAATTTCACCACTCATCTCCCGTGCTTGGATGCTTCAGAAAATGTATCGACTATTGCTCTATACGCAATAGAAGGAAAATTTCACCACTCATCTCCCGTGCTTGGATACTTCAGAAAATGTATCGACTATTGCTCTATACGCAATAGAAGGAAAATTTCACCACTCATCTCCCGTGCTTGGGTGCTTCAGAAAATGTATCGACTATTGCTCTATACGCAACAGAAGGAAAATTTTCACTCCCTAGCCTGGTTAATTACTTTTTTTTCTTTCCCCTCACACTTCCCACACTTCCCACAGTCCCTATCACCCCATCTCCCTATCTACAAATCTGATGCTCTCCTAGTAGAATCAGCAACTTTTAAAGTATACAAACTTGCTTCTGGAGTTACATATAAAGGAGTTCCCGCTAACAAATGTTCAATTACCATTTTCGTATCTTTAGCAAATAAACCACGCCTAGCAGGCACTTCTATAGTTTGTATTTTTTCTCCCTGCAATAGTTGACCTTGTTGGGGAGTAAAAATTAATGTACCTTTTTCACCGTAAAGACTAAAGATATTTTCTGACTGCCAAAAAGTTTCACCTTTGCCATAAACAACTTCCCCAATTACATCATTATTAAACCTTAACTGAGCAGTACATAAACAAGCTTTATAAAGATCGACATCAGTATACCAAAACTGACTTTGGCAATTAATAGTATCAACCTGACCAAATAGATCCGTAAACCGATGCAAACGAGAAAGCGCTCCCACAAAAGGAAAGCCAAACAATGACGATCTATAAGTCCACTTTTGAGGTGCAGGTTGCTTAGAATTAATTGTGACGTAACGAGCGTAGAAAACTTTACCAATATTTGACAAAAATTGTTTAATAGTATTGTGGAGACCACCCAGCAGTTCTATATGTTCAACGTGTAATAGTTTATTTTTTTGAGCTGCCAGAGAAATTAATGACTCCGCTTCAGTTGGATCTAGGGAGAGAGGATATTCAACTATAATATGTTTGTCATTTTCCAGAGCAGCGCGAGCGATCGCTCCATGATCTCTATTAATAGTAGAAATGATTACTAGATCCAAATCTTCTCGTTCCACCAGTTGTTGCCAAGAACTTGTACTCTGGACTTGGAAGGTTTGACTAAATGCTTCAGTTGTTTCTGGGGTATGACCTGCAACTGTAACTAGAAGCGCTTGCTCATCTCCTTTTAATGTTTCAGCTCTAGCTTTAGCAGCATAACCAGTGCCAACAATACCAACCTTGATCGGAATAGAGCAGAAAGGGGAAGAGATATTTATCTGACTCATAGCAACACATAGAATTACACAAAATTACTATTTTATATAGTAAAATATAAAATCTGTGATATAGTTAACTTTTTTTAATCTATATAGTCCAAAAAATGGCCAATTAGATATAAGTAATCAGAATTAAATTAGAATTATTTATAACAAATTCTATAGTAATTTTTTGCCTAATTTGTTTTACAAGTTTGCTTTTTTCCCTTAATATCAGAGATGGAAACAAAACAAGTACAAATGAACTGGCTAACCAAGCCAAGTAATTTGTATAAGTCTAACTTATAAATATACTAAATTCTGGAGAGGAAAATTAAATGGCTACCTACAAAGTTACTCTAGTTACACCAGAAGGTGAGAAAGTAATTGATTGCCCTGAGGATGACATGATCCTTGATGCTGCTGAAGAGCAAGGATTAGATTTACCTTCTTCCTGTCGCGCTGGTGCTTGCTCGAGTTGTGCAGGTAAACTTGAGTCAGGCACAGTAGATCAAAGTGAGCAAACTTTCTTAGAGGACGAGCAAATAGAAGAGGGATGGGTACTAACTTGTGTAGCTAAACCAACATCTGATTGTAAAATTGTAACTCATCAGGAAGATAATCTGTAGTTATTAACTACTTTAGAAAATTGTCAAACCTGGTTGATATCTACAAGAGTCTAAAAAATAATTTGTCAGCCTTAACATCCCAAGTTTTCGGCTGTCCCCGATATGAAACCTTATGTGACATGAAATGGGCAGCATTACCAAGGGCAAAACCCTCGACGGAAGTATAGTAGTAAGGACTGAGCAAATTCTCAGACATTCAAACAGTGGAAGCCAGTAAGAAAGTAATTCTCACATCTATACTTATTAGCGTGTGAGAATTGCTAATTAGGGCTTGGTTAATAAAATTGTAATCAATATCTGTAAAGGCTGCTAGGGTTAAATATTGCTAAAAAAGTGCAAGGTTTTTGGCTATTGTAGCCTCAAAATGCTAATACTTTAGGCTCAATCTAGAAAACTATGTGCATCAGTAGGTGGAGTTTCCGCCGATTTTAAGCCTGTGGAGAAGAAGGGGCGTTGCATAACAAAAATGCGAACGTCCGTACACAGACTGGGGTCAGTGGTCTTCAGTGTTAGCGCAGCTTTGCGTTAGCAAAACAGGAAGCTAGCTCCAAAACTCAAAATACCATTTTGGGTAAGTTTGGGTAAGTTTAGTAGAACGGCAGGACTTGCAAGATAAATATGTCTTATGTGACTATATTTTTATAGACTATAGAACTACCCTACTCCTGTCGTGCAGGTGGTTGTTCTACCTGTGCTGGTCATTTCAGTTATCAGTTATCAGTAGAGAGTGAACCTCCGACTAAAGTCGGAGACTTGAAATACTGAATTAAATATTCTCTTGGTCGATTGGATATGGCGTTTGCTAGCGCAAAGCTCCGCTTTTTCGTATAGGGAATGCTCCTATTCCATGTCGCGACAGCGGTTAGCAAAGCTTTGCGCTAGCAAAACGCCTAGCGTCCCGGAGGGAAAGGAAACCCGCTCTTTCAGAGCCGCGAACACTTTTTCCTGACGGAATGCTCCGCAAACATGTCGCGTAGCGTTAACGTTTGCGGAGCATTCCCTATATGAAAGTTTTGCGCTAGCTAAACGCCATCCCATTCTACGGACAGCTCGGCTTTTTCGTATAGGGAATGCTCCTATTCCATGTCGCGTTTGCTTTAGCATTCCGTAGGAAAGCGAAACGACCGCTTTTTTATCCCCTTAAAAAGGGGAGGCGCATACCCTCATTTTTTGGTAAAATAGAAGCAGACAAAGTAGACCAGTTAGACCAATCTTTCTTAGATGACGACCAGATGGCAGCAGGATATGTACTAACTTGTGTAGCTTATCCTACCTCTGATTGTACTGTCACAACTCACCAAAGAGATTTAAACGCAAGTATAAATTTAAGAGATGCGGTCGGGCAAGACCCTCAATGCCTGTGGAGGTCCTGCTGCCTACAGTTCCGGTGGAAGCAGATAGGGACGTTTTGCTGACGCAAAGCTCCGCTAACGCTGCGCGACATGTTTGCGTAGCATTCCCTATAAGAAAACGCATTTTTGTTATGCAACGTCCGTACACATTAAAATGTCACTTGTGATGCGGTGCGACCCCGCGTCGCCGACAGGCGCAAGCGGTGCGACCCCGCGACGACGATAGTCGCAAGGGAATGCGCACTCCTGTGAGGGAATGCGCACTCCTGTGAGGGAACGCGCACCAAGAGAGACGTTTGATATCGGTTTTATGAAGCAGCTTAGGTTGACAACTTCAAGTCAATCAAGAATGATCAAGATTTATATACTAATTTTGAGGGGAAAATTACATGGCTAAATATAAAGTTACTCTGATTAATGAACTAGAGGGAATTAATCAAACTATTGATTGCGAGGATGATACATATATTCTTGATGCTGCTGAAGAAGCAGGTTTAGACCTACCCTACTCCTGTCGCGCTGGTGCTTGCTCAAGTTGTGCAGGAAAACTAGAAGGTAAGGCAGATGATTGTTTAGATCAAAGCGATCAGTCATTCTTAGATGACGATCAGATCGAAGCAGGATGGGTACTAACTTGTGTTGCCTATCCGAAAAAAGACTGCACTATTACCACTCACCAAGAAAATAATCTATAAAGTTAGTTATCAATCATCTTAGAATGTAAGATGATTGATAATTTTTTGATTGTTTATAGTTTATTGAAATTAACTATAAGCAACCAACCTATTTCACCTTGATCGTTATAACTATTTTTGTCCAAAAGTAACTAACTCGCTGAGAGGTTGGACTTCGGTTCCTGGAAAATAAAAACTGAGAATACGATCGCTACTCCAACCTAATTCAGCTAAGTTAATAGAACCTTTTTGACTAAAACCAACTCCATGTCCAAACCCACCGCCAACAAAAGCATAACCCCACAAAGTTTGATCTGGTTTGTATATAGGATCTAGATAAAATAGTGTACTCCAAGGCACCCAAAAAGCATTTTGTACCTCATCCTTATTTAACTCTACAATTCCTCTATCTGTTTCCACAGTCATTTTCAAAACACGACCAGCTAGCGATCGCTCCGTCACCTCTACTTTTTTGATTGTTTCCAACTGAACAAAAGGACTTTTTTTCTGTCGAAAATAACTCTTTAAATAACCAACTATACCAGGCAAACTAACCACCTCTCGCCAGCGAAATTCTATCCAACCATCCTCATTAAATCCTTTTTGAAGACTCATAAACCTACGGAAATTTTGTTCAGAAGCTAAACTATTTGTAGATAAATCCCAGATATTATTAGCCGCATCAACAACAGGTCGTAAATATGGACGCTCAGTACCATTCCACAAATCATTAAAATCTGCCGTAACACCACCACTAACAGCAAAATAAACTGCATCTATTAACTCATCTTCATAAGTCAGAACTTTTCCCCTAGTTGCTGCTACTGCTGCATCCGTTTCTGGGTAAACATCTAATCCTTTATAAACTTGACAGTGAGTATCAGCACACAACTCATAATTATCTGCTACGAACCGATGTAAATTTCTGAGTGCATAAGTTCTAGCTAAAATTGACTGAGCTTCTAGGGATGCTTTTGGTGGCCAAGCTCCTAATTCATGGGGTACAACTCCTCGAATATAAGTTTCTATTGGTACATTATTCACCAATGTATAAGTACCATAAGCATTAGGTTGTAGTTTTAATGAACCAGCATAACGTCGTTCTTCTGGTATTGCTATGTCTTGGTTAAATTGATTATTGATAATAATTTCATTTTTCCCCGCAGTAATATGTAGTTCATGGCGATGATAAGTATAGCCATTCATATTCCAGTAAGCTGTAGGCCGTTGTTTTATAGGTTCCAGATCGAGATAGACATTTGTATTACTATTAGCTTGTATACTTTCTAATAGCCAGCGTCGTAATAAAGGAGTTTTATAAACTTTTCTTTTTGCCCAAACGTTCCATCTACCAGGTTGAGCTACTTCTACTTCTATTCCTTTATTTTTCCATAACTGGGCATCTTCTTCAGCATTCTCATAACTACGGTGACTACTAAGAATTAACCGCTCTTTTAAGAGAGGCTTTTCTAGGGGTTTCATTTTAATTTTTAGTTCGACTTTTTCAGTAGTTAGAGTTTCTTCTCCTGCTGGAGTTTTAAACCGCAAAGTTAATCGATCTCCTGGAGTAGCTTTAATAATAATTTTATCTGTTGGTTTAGTGCCGAATCTTTGTATAATTCCTATTTTTAGTAATCTGTTATATTGTTCAACAGCTTTGACTGGCATTATATTTAATCCTAGTAGCAAAGTTGTTATGAAGATTGTATTACGGATTAATTTATTAGGTAAATATTTTTGATATTTTTTAGCCGACAATTTTGTTCACCTCTGAAGTTTGCAGTTTAATTAATTATTGTATAGCAATTCCCATGCTGGTGAGGTAAAAAATTCCTTGGTTTTAGGGAACAGGGAACAGGGAACAGGGAACAGGGAATAGGGAATAGGGAATAGGAAAAAATAAAGATAGGTGTACCTCACGATTGCTGAGAAATGCTATACCAAGTTTCAATAATTAATAATTAATAATTAACAATTAATAATTACCTCTTCTGAGCAAAAGAGGATTTGCTAATAAGAAAGCTTTAGTTATTTAGAAAAGAAGGATAAATTTTGAAAAAGAATGGAAAAATGATTTAGATAGCTGTCTCAAATGAATTGGAGCAGCTATTTTTTAGCATCTCTGATTGAGATATACCTTCTTGTTTGTAACATTCTTTTTTTTAGTGCTAAGTAGTTCACAAGTAATAAATAATGAGTAATAAATAATGAGTAATGAGTAAGGAGTAATGAGTAATAAGTAAGGAGTAATAAGTAATACCTCTGCCTGTTTGCTCCGCATTCCGCAGTCAAGTCAGAGGATTCAAAAAATGATGAATACGCAATAATTTTTCTTTATGAATGAAGAGGCTTTAAACCAACATCAACGGGCTTGATTTTACTCATACCATTTCTCTGTAACAATGCGCTTAATAATTATTACCCAGACCTTAACTTTACTAATAACTGTTATCTTTTATTAAGCGCAACTTCATGGAGAAATGGTATCATAACTCCTAACTCATAACTCATAACTCCTAACTCATAACTCATAACTCATAACTTCTTACTTAAGCCCTTCGG
The DNA here is from genome assembly GCF_010672085.1 of Okeania sp. SIO3I5. Lineage (GTDB taxonomy): Bacteria > Cyanobacteriota > Cyanobacteriia > Cyanobacteriales > Microcoleaceae > Trichodesmium. The sequence goes on along the minus strand of NZ_JAAHHT010000031.1, from coordinate 49,083 downwards.
GCTTCTGGTAAGCACGAGAAAGCTTAAGTAAATTAAGTTTTGTAGACTAACTTGAAGCTCCAAGCTAAAGTTGACTTGAGGGTAACTTTACATCTTGTTACATACCCACAAATTTTAACACTGATCTACTTATACTGTTAATAGCTAAATGCTAAAAGGCAATATATAGCGTTTTCAAATGAGATGTAAATCTATGAGGTAATTATCCATTATCCATTAATGAAAGGACTGTGTTGCTGCATCTTAAATGAAAATGCTATATAGCAATCCTAAATAGGTTGTGGGTAATCAAAAAGTAGATAAAAAAGCCGAAATTCCTATCTTTTCCCAGTTAAATGTTCCCTGTTCCCTAAAAGCGGTAAGATTTTTATACACAAATATATTAGAGGATTGCTATATAGGAAATTAATTTTGCACGACTACCTTAGATATTTTTTATAATAAAAATGAAAACACGTAAAATCAGTCTAATTTTAGCTATTATATCCTGTGGAATTTTAATAATATTATCTCTATTAAAAACTCCCCAGTCTTTAGCTACTCAACAGGCAAGAATTTCTCGAATTATTGATGGAGATACTTTAGAAGTTACCATGTCACAATGTCGAATTCCTTGGGAAGGAAATTCACAATTATGTCGGCTACAACTTGCCTGTATTGATGGACCAGATTATGGAGATAGCCCTTTTTTTGAGGCCGCCAAAAATAGACTTGAAACATTAATTCCTAGAGGTACAATAGTATTAGTTAGTGACACAGGAAAAAGTAGTCGTCAACGGATAGTGGCAGAAGTATTTAAAGATAATACTTCTATTAACTTACAATTGGTTAGTGAAGGAAAAGCTTCTCTTTTCTGTAAACATCTAAATGATACTTGTCCTAATTCAAAAACTACTTACTTAAATGCTCAAAATTCTGCTATACAAAGAGATTTAGGTGTGTGGAATTCTCAACAATCTTGGGAAAAATCCCGCATTTGTAATTAGAATTGAAGTAAGCATTCAGCTGTTAGTTTTCAGCTCTCAGCTTTTTCTCACATCTCATTGCTATAGCTAGTTAATTTTTCCATGATTATCCTTTAGTAAAAGTAGTAAAAGTCATCAATAAGTAAAAATGAAACTGGAATATTTCAAGAAACATACTTACAAATCTCGGATATATTTACCAGAAAAAACGTTCCTAAATAACAGAAATTATTAACAATACATTAGCTAATACTATTTCCGAAATAATTAATAATTAAACAATTAGACTTCTCCTGAAAAGAGGGAATGGGAAATAGGCAATGGGCAATAGGGAGAAGCAATTCATAATTTCTGGATAATAATTGATTTTATTTTTAATTTTTGGAGATGTCTATTAAATAATTAAATAATTCAGGTTTAAAGCCTCCCCAATAAAGGGAAAAAAAGCGGTTGGCAAGGGTCTCAGTCCCTTAGGATGGGATGGATAGGTGACCGGCGCCATATCCAATCAACCAAGAGAAATAAATTTTTTCCTTTTAACTAATCCTCTCCTTTTTAGGGAGAGGTAATTATCAATTATCAATTATCAATTATCCATTAATGAATTTCTTCCTTATTGCTTCTTCAAAAAATACTTAACTGATATGAAAAATTATGCTCTTCTGTTAAAAAAATTCATGGATCAAGGAAGTATTTCCAGCTTGAAAGAATTAAGTCAAAAAGCTGGAGTTTCTGAGCTACAGGTTATGCGGTTGCAACGTGGACTAGCATCACGAATGCGAGTAGATATTTTACTCAAAATTAGTCAAGGATTAGGAATAACTTTAACAGAACTATTGACTAATTTTGCACCTGAACTTATCAGAAAATTACCAGAAACTTCCACCTCAGCACTAGAACAAGAATATAACAATCTCCAGAAAGAATTAGAGCAACAAAAACAATTTTTAATGCAAGAGTTTCAGCAGTCTAGTTTACAAATTTTAGAATCTTGGCTACAACAATGGCCCACTGTTGTACAAAAAGTTAAACAAAACCCTCGTTTAGCAGCTGTCAAAATATTACCTCTGTTACGTCCAGTAGAAAAACTTATGGAAGTGTGGAATGTAGAATCTATTGCTACTGTTGGAGCAGAAGTTCCTTTTGACCCCAAATTGCATCAACTGATGGAGGGGTCTGTACAGAAAGGAGAAATGGTAAAAGTTCGTTACACTGGCTATAAGCAAGGGGATAAACTGCTATTCCGTGCCAAAGTTAGTCCCACAATTTGAAGCTTAATTTCAATAATTAATAATTAGGGTCTGCTGAAAAAGTCTTATGGGTGAGGGTCGGAGTCAGGAGTCAGGAGTCAGGAGTCAACCCATCCCTAATCCCTCCCTGGAGGCCAGGGTCAATTTATTATCATCAGAGAAAAAAATAGGAGAGGGTGAGGAGGTGAGGAGGTGTGGTCCGTGTGGTCCGTGTGGTCCGTGTGGTCCGTGTGGTCCGTGTGGTCCGTGTGGTCTGTGTGGCAGAAAAGTCCGCTTTTATTCATACAGCTTGCTCCTCCCCATCCTCCCCATCCTCCCCATCCTCCCCATCCTCCCCATCCTCCCCATCCTCTCCCTAAATATTCTCTGGTGATTTTTAGGCCCTTGCCAACCTAAAATCCTAACTTTTTGAATTCCCTATGGTTAAGGATGTCAATTGTCTGTTCTTCAAACTGAGGAATCTATTTGGACATATTTGGAGTTAATTTCAGTAATAAGCTATACTAGACTAGATTTCCTAATATTTAGAATTATAGCTTCTAGAAAATATGACCACTGTTAAATATATTGAACCTTCTGGTATTTTAGACGGTACTAAAGCTACTGCATTTCGTCAAGAAATTAGTGAACAAGTTGATGCTGGAGCTGATATTGTTTTGATAGATTTTAAAGCAGTAAGTTTTATGGACAGCTCTGGTTTAGGTGCTTTAGTTTTAGCACTTAAAACTGTTCGTGCTGCTGGATGTCAATTGGTTGTATGTTCTATTAATGAGCAAATTAAAATTCTGTTTGAACTAACAAGTATGGATCGAGTTTTTGAAATATTTCCTAACAAAGAAGAGTTTGAAAAAGTCACTATTAAATCTAATACAAATCTTCAAGCTCAAAGCAAATCCTAAAATTTATCAATCAGTATCTTAGATTTTAGAAAGTATTTCATTAATGGATAATTAATAATGGATAATTAATAATTATTTCTCCCTTTTAGGGAGAGGATTCACTAAAAGGAAAAAATTTATTTTCTCTTCGTAGATTGGATATGGCGTTTAGCTAACGCAAAACGAAGTTTTGCTAGCCCAAAGCTCCGGTTTTCATATCGGCGACAGAGCGACATGAAAAATGTGGAGCGACTTAAATTGCAGAGTGGCTCTGCAAGAGCGGGAGAATTCGGCATCCCTCTACCGCTTTTTCCCTGTTTATTGGGGAGGCTTTAAAGGTGAATTATTTAATTATTAATTATTAATTATTCGGTAACTAATAGATTCAATCTTCATCTATGACAATCCTATTTGAGTTGTGTCAAAAATGTTTGTTGTTTTAAGGCAAAAGGCAAAATTTAATAGGTAACAGAGGGGAAGTTAGGAATTTTTATCCATTTTTTGATTTATTACAAATCATCTAGGATTGCTATATAAATTCTTGGTTAATTAAAACAAAACCTGAAATATTTTATGACTAAAAAGGGCTGCATTAAAAAAAAAATTGGGTAGGAATAAATTTTTGATTTGAGATGATATTAACTATCTGATGGATACTCAGAAAAAAATTAAATAAAAACTTTGTAAGTAAACTTATAGTTATCTGAAGCCTATGATATTCTAACTTCAATAATTTCTATATTTTATTTTGAAAAAAGAGGGAATATATAATAAAAAAAACTATATAATCCCTAAAACAAACGAATTCTATATCTCACCAGTATGAAAATTGCTATATATAATTAAAATTAGACAGACTAATGTTTAATCTATTTAGGCTTAACTTTTTTATTTTGTATTTGATTTAAGGATTAAGGGTTAAATTATATCATGTCCGGTAGCATTGGAGCGTTTATACAATCTAAGTCATAATGGGAAGCAATTCTCCTGCCTCCTGCCTTCTTCCTTCCTGCCACCAAAGTATTCAAGCAGAGATGATATAGCGTTTTTATTTGAGATACGGAAACTGAGTCCTCTGAAAAAGCGAATAGGCAATAAGCACTCTTGCAATAGGCAAGGATAAAAAACAGTATTTAATTGTCAAAAACACAAGATAATTTCTACTTAATACAGCATTTTTTTATTAGAAAAAAACTCAATATAGATTTACATCTCATTTGAAAATACTATATAAATTCAGGATACATAAATAGCCTAACCAAAGACAACTTTTAACAAAGAAAAATCATCACTAAATACATCACTACAATTTAACTCTCGCACATAGTCTAATATTTTGTTTAGATCGCAAGAACCATATCTATGATATTCTAAAATTATATTAATAAAATTATCTATTCCCCAGATTTCTTCCTCAGATAAAGAAATTTCGTAGACACCATCACTAAATATATAAAGGGAGCTAGACTTTTCTACTAAACAAGAATTGTCTACATAAGTAGCTTCTGGAAACATACCAATAGGCATTCCTGGAGTTTTCAATTTATTCGCCTGAGTTTGCTGACCATCACCTGAGATTAAAATAGCTGGAGGATGACCAGCACTTGCATAAACCAGTTCATCTTGGGAAAAATTATACACGCCATACCAAATAGTAAAATATTTATCATTTTGGTAGGTTATCTGGTAAGTGTTATTTAAAGCTCTAAGTACATCACTAGGTTGATGGTAATCTAAATTAGGTATGGCCTTTGACCTTAACAAATTTAAAACTGAAACTGAAGGAAGTGCTGCCCGTAAACCATGGCCAGCTACATCAAGTAAATATACAGCTAAGTAATTTTCATCTAACCAATAATAATCAAAACAGTCTCCCCCTAACTTGCGAGAAGGAATAAACTCTGATTCAATTTTTACTGGTTTAGTTAAAGGTTCTGGTAGGAGGGAACGTACATAGTCAGCAGCTTCAGCTAATTCTGCTTCTATTAGTTGCTTTTGAGTCTGTAAGTCTTGAGAAAGCTGATGTAGTCGCAGTCCAGCTCTAACTCTAGCCTTCAGTTCATTCATTTCTATGGGTTTAGAAATAAAGTCATCAGCACCACCATCCAGACCTTCGACTCGATCTTTAGTTGTTCCTAAAGAAGTTAAGAGAATGAAGAAAGTAGTAGACAACTCAGAACTAGCTTTAACCCTACGGCATACTTCTATTCCCGTGAGTCGTGGCATAATCCAGTCACAGATAATCAAAGCAGGTTGTAGGATCTTGGCCTGTTCAAAACCTTCTTCACCGTTACTTGCTACTGTCACCTCATAACCCTGTTTCCGCAGAACCCTTTTGAGCAATTCTTGAATGGCAGTATCATCATCAATCACCAAAATTTTATATATCATGGACTTAGTTAAACAATTCACCATTTCAGCTAAAGCCGACATAAAAGTGAGTAGACCACCAAAAGTTTGTCATTTTTATTTACATGAATTTTAGACAGATACTCCTTAACGAAGTCAGAAGTCAGAATTCAGAAGTTGTTTTTGTAACGGGGATACGCGAGTAACCCTCCAAAAACATTTTGCCGATCAAGGTGGGGTTGCGAGACCCAATTATTTTGATAATATAACTTGACATACTCCCGACGCTCCCCTCCCCCATTTCCAAGCTATGCTTTATAAACATCTTTCTCTTTTCATAAAACTTGACAACATAGACAAGTTATGCGCAAGCTCCTCAAAGGCTTTTTTTGGGAGAAAAATGTGTTTAAAAATACATTTTTTTTGATAACTGTAGACAGAATTCTTCCTCCCCCTCCTCCCCCTCCTCCCCATCTTCCCCACCCTCCCACAAGGGTTTCAGGAGTTCCTGATCAGGGATAGCGCATCATCGGGGGGTTAGGGGGGATGGAGAGCGCGGGATTCTTCAGTCAGATCAGCTCTGACTGCAGTTTTAACAGAAGTGATGTCCTCCTCCTGTATTGACAACAATCCTATTTTTTGTATTAGGAGTGCTGAGTTATAATCTCTATCTAATTCTTGTCCACATCTGGGACATGAATGCCTTTCATGTCGGGCAGCGAAACGCTCTGATAAGCTTTTAGAGACTTTATTTAAGCATTCCCAGCAATATTGAGATGTGCCTTTTGGGTTTACTTTGATGATTTTTTTACCAAGCTTCCAGGCAACATACTTTAAGAATCAAGAAATTGACAGTAGCTGCATCTTGCAAAGACTTATTCAATCCTGATTTTGCTGATTGACCGTTGGGTAAAAACTGACCGTTACTGCCTAACTTAGCTTTGCAGCGCCCAACTAAGTTTCCTATCTGTAAGTCTTCCTAGAATATTATACTTACGTCTGAAAACAGATGATAAGCAAGTTTGAATTGCCAGTCTAAACGCTGTCTAGCTATTAGTTGATGTAGTTTGGCGATCTTACCTTTTGAGAATTTTCCAAGCCTTAGAATTCTTGGACTTTTTGGCCAATCTTACTTGTAGTTTAGACAAGCGATGTTCACAGAGCCTCAAAAATAATGGTACTTCTATAAACTCACCATCACTGGTAACAGCATAATATAATAATCCCAAGTCAGTACATGCATGAGTTATCTTCGGTGGGTTGAATTTCTGCAACCTCTACACGGACGTCTTGATCTTCTATTGTGAAGCTAAGATACCAGCCATCCGCGAAGCGGATTACTGTACCTGCCTTAACCTTGAAACCTATCGGTATTGGGCGATTGTAGACAAAGGGGACTAAACCAATTTTTGGTAGATTCACACAATAACGACCGTTAGCATTTTTGACAATATTGGTATTTGATAACTGAGGATAACTGAACGAATTATAATAGCGTTTTCCTTTGAATTTAGGTCTACCACTTGTTTTACCATTTTTGTCAGGCAAGGCACAAATTATCCATTGTTGTTTGTACACGTTGGATAACATCTTGGAAAACTTGGGAATGGATAGACTTGTACTCAGGGAAAAGTTTTTTAGTTTGTGCTAAGTCTGCTAATTGAACAGTTTCCCAAACAACATATCCGTTAATTATATTCGGATGCTTATCTCCTTTCTTGGTTATCGGATTATCATTGCTGTCCTTTTTCCTGCCGTCACGTGTTTGTGTTCTAAATTCGGGAAGATGCGTGATAAATCCGTTGTACGGATGTTTAGCTAAAGCACAAGTTCGTTAACGCTGCGCGACATGTTTGCGGAGCATTCCGGAACGGAAAACGCATTTTTGTTATGCAACGTCCCTACTACTGAAACATTAAGAGGACAAGCGTTAAGTAGTGTGCGGGTTGCTTCGAACCAATTCAGCCTTTCAGCTAAACGGTAATTATATTGTTTTCTAGCTAATTCTAACCAATTGACAATAATAACTGTTTTAATTTTATGGGGCTTTAGCAAGGACCTTGTATTTCAATAGCATAGAGAATTGACCTTATTTTTATATACCTGTTATTATAATATAATAATGACTATATATATATAATTGTCAATAGCTTAGGAAATCAGGATAAACCACACAGATAACGCCCGGCTTTTCCATCCCTCCGCTCCCCTAATAGCTGCCGCTAGGCTCCGCCAACTGGAGAGCGCGGGACTTCCCGCCGGGGGAGTTAAAATATAAATGAAAGAATTATTATCTAAATTACTTAAGAAGCGAAGTGTGACTAACGTGAAAGGTTCCGATCAATTACCAAAGTTTCGCAAAGCTGATTTGCAAGTTCATTCAGACTTGGGAGAAAATGACAAAGTTTTGGCATGGTTTGAGCATTTGCATCAAGCACCAATTCCAAAAACAGTTTGGATACAATGTGAATTGGCTGTGGCTGAAGGTTTTACTAATGCAACTCGCCATGCCCATAAATATTTGCCTAGAGAAACACCTATAGATATTGAAGTTACAATGTATACTGACTACCTGGAAATTAGAATTTGGGATTATGGTCAGCCTTTTGACTTGAAGGAATGGTTAAAAGTACAACCAGAGCCAGATATGTTTGATCCTGGTGGACGGGGTATAAGAATAATGTGTGCAATAGCAGACAATATTAGTTATACCCATACATCTGATAATCGTAACTGTTTGTTTATTACTAAACATTATTGGTTATATCCCAAAACTGAAAATGACAACTTTAATTTTGATAAAATCTGAATTTTGTCAGTGTAAGGTTATAATATTGTATCTTTAGGTTTGGTTAAGAAATTTTTATACTTGTAATCGACAGATACTCTAAAATCATAGTATGTGAAATATTATTTAACTTTCCTGGCGGGAAGTCCCGCGCTCTCCATCCCCCCTAACCCCCCTTTGGAAGGGGGGAGGGGAGCGTCGGGATGAAAGCCTGGGCCTGGATTCGGATACCTTCATAAGCTAAACGTTTATATGCCCTTGACACTTTTAGGAGCATTTTGTTATTATCAATGTCAAAACAGGGGGAGGACATCACCTCTGTCTAAACAGCGGTCAGGGTTTCCCAGACTGAAGAATCCCTATAATTCCCGTAAGGGCAACGTCGGGAGTATGTCAATTACTTAAGATGCGAAGTGTGACTAAAGTAAAAGATTCTGATAAATTACCAAAGTTTGAGCAAGCTGATTTACAGGTTTTTTCAGACCTGGAAGAAAACGACAAGGTTTTATCTTGGTTTGAGCAGTTGCACCAAACACCAATTCCCAAAAAAGTTTGGTTAGAGTGTGAGCTAGCTTTAGTTGAGGGTTTTACTAATGTTGTCCGCCATGCCCATAAATATTTACCTAGAGAAACACCTATAGATATTGAAGTTCAAATCTATACTGAACAAGTGGAAATTACAATTTGGGATTATGGTCAACCTTTTGAATTGCTTGAATGGCTAAAACAGCAACCCACTCAAACAGATATCTGGGCTGGTGGTGGATGGGGTATAAAATTAATGTATGCGATCGCAGACAATATTAGTTATACCCGTACATCTGATCATCGTAATTGTTTGTTAATTGTCAAAAAATATTGGCCACCTACCCAAGAAGAAAATAATACTTCTGATGGTAATACCTAAATCTGGAATTGATCGGGATAAAGTTATGATATTTTTGCTAGAGGATTCAGCCAAAGTAGGATTTCACGTTTAAGTTGATTTAAGTCCCGATAAATCTCTTGTTTCAGCCATTGAGCTAGGGCATCTACAGGTGTATATACTTGTCCTACAGACCAACTTAAATCTTGACCTAAGGGTGTTAAATGGTTTCCGTTTAATTTCTGAACTGTTACCATACTGGGAAAATTTAGTCGTAATATATCGCTCAAACGAAGAGTTTGGTCTAAATTATCATCATTAAATTTAATCAATAAATTCCGTGGAATTCGATAACGCTTTTGAATCAGGCGGTTTGTCATTTGTGGCGAAGGAGTAAACTCTACTTTCACTACAGGAGATATTTGTTCGACTAGGGGGATGGCATCACGAGCTGCAAAGTTATTGAAAGATATAAGAATATTGCCAGCCCTTTTTATGGAAAATAAACTACCGATAAGTAAATGTAACTTAGATCCCATACTATGCCCAATTCCATATATGGGTAAAGATTTTTTTCTGAGCATTCGACTAGCATATAAATTATTAAGACAATTCTCAAAAGTGCTGAGAACATTTTTAGCCATTACTAAATGATCTAAAGTATTAATAAAAGGAGTAGCTATTACTGCATAGCCTTGATTTGCTAGAATCTCCAATAACCAACGATATGTGATATGGGGTGCAGTTGCGACAAATGCTCCACCTAAAAAATGTATGACTGCTTTGGGGTGAGAAGGTATTAATACCCAATTACCAGAATTTTCTTGCCATTCCATCATAATTATTTAAAACTATAAAGGTAAAGGTTTTTTTATTGACAATTACAAAATTTAGTGGTAATCCAAAAGTATTGGACTTTCAATACAGTTTAAAAATTGTTTTGTGTTTAAAAAAAGCTTAAATTAATTAGGGCTTGCTGAAAAAGTCTTATGGGGAAGGGTAGTCCTCAGGAGACTAGAGACTAGAGACAGGAGACAGGAAACAGGAGACAGGAGACAGGATAATTACAGAGGATGTAGTCGGATATTAAAGTCCCTTAATTTTTCTTCTCTTGTCTGGTCAAAATCCTCACATTTTAAGCTATAGTTAGCACTTTGCTTGCACTTTTTTCCCAAACCCACAGGCGAAAGCTTTTATAGATCAATGCTTTTAGATTGAATCAGCAAGCCCTAATTACAAAAATCTAGAACAGTATTCGTTTTTAACTTTCCTGGCGGGAAGTCCCGCGCTCTCCATCCCCCCTAACCCCCCTTGGAAAGGGGGGAGGGGGAGCGTCGGGATGAAAGCCAGGGCCAGGATTCGGATACTTTCATAAGCTAAACGTTCATAGGCCCAAGACACAAGCTAGGAGCATTTTGTTATTATCAATGTCAACACAGGGGGAGGACATCACCTCTGTCATGCGCAGCGGTCAGGGTTTCCCAGACTGAAGAATCCCTATTTTTCCATCCCCCCTAACCCCCCTTTGAAAGGGGGGAATAGAAGGGCAACGTCGGGAGTATGTCAATAAAGTTGTAATAGTCATTAATAAAATTTTAAGACAAATTTGTAATTTTGATAAATTAAATGGTTTATAGGCCAATAATTTATCTCAGAAATATTTGTAATCTATTTTTCAATTTTTTGGGAGTAGGGAGCAGGGAGTAAGGAACAAGGGTTAGTTGAAAAGGCGAGGTTCCATGACCATTTTTTGAATTCAAAATTAAAAATGCAAAATGCAGGCATGAGGAAAAGATAATTTTGAATTAATAATTTTGAATTTTGAATTGTTATCCTGGCGCTTACTTACTCCCAGTAATTATCTGGAATTTTGAATTGATTAATTTTGATAAATTTAAGGAAGTTAAAAATATCAAAGTTAATCTCAGTAGTTGCTAAATGCCTCAGATTCAATTCCCTAAGACTAAAAGCCAAATACTAATATTTAGTTGTGTAGCTGTTTCCCTATTTCTGTTTGGTTGTACTCCCAACTCTCCAAAATCTCTACCTCTAGCAGAATTAAAACGGAGTAAGGAAGGTATAGTAGTTTCTGCTCATCCCCTAGCTAGTGAAGCAGGAAAGTTAATGCTAGAAAAAGGGGGCAATGCCGTAGACGCAGCGGTTGCTACTGCTTTTGCCATTTCAGTAGTAGAAGCATTTTCGGCGGGTATTGGAGGGGGAGGTTTTTTGTTATTGGGAACTCCTCCAGAAAGTTCTGAGACTCAACAGTATAAAATTCGATCGCTAGATTTTCGGGAAAGAGCGCCTAAAGCAGCAACCCGAAATATGTACCTTAATGAACAGGGAGAAGTAGAGAAAAGAGCAAGTTTAGATGGACATTTAGCAGTGGGGGTGCCGGGAACTGTGGCAGGATTGTATACTGTTCACAAATCCTATGGCAAGTTGCCATGGTCAGAATTGCTACAGCCATCTATTCGTTATGCTCGTGATGGGTTTGAGGTGAGCGATCGCTTCGTTTCTAGGTTAGAAAGACGGTTGGAGGTAATTAATAAAAATCCGGCAGCTAGGGATATATTTACTAAGAATGGCCAAGCATATCAACCGGGCGATCTGTTGATTCAAACGGATAAAGCTCAAACTTTAGAAATCATTGCTGAAAATCCTCAAAGCTTTTATACGGGTAAAATTGCTGAAGCGATCGCTACTGATATGGCTAAAGCAGGAGGTCTAATTACTTTAGAAGATTTGAAAGATTATAAACCAATATGGCGTGAACCTATTTGTGGCAAGTTTCGGGAAGCAAAGGTTTGTGCGATGCCACCCCCATCTTCTGGAGGGGTACATCTACTGCAAATATTAAATATTGTGGGAGAGACTAACTTGCAACAGTGGGGGAGGGAAAATCCTGATACTATTCATTTACTGACTGAGGCAATGCGGGTTGCTTATGCCGATCGCTCTAAATATTTGGGAGACCCAGATTTTGTGGAGGTGCCAGTCAAGGAGTTGACTAGCTTGAGTTATGCGCAAAAACGACGTGAGGAAATTAATCTTGAAAAAGTCAGACGTTCGAGTGAAGTAGAACCAGCATCACCGGAAGTTCTGAGGAGTAATGTTTTGGAGTCTCCTGATACTACTCATTTGACTGTAGTGGATAAAGAGCGGAATGTTATTAGTATGACGTATACGATTAATGGTAGTTTTGGTGCTGGAGTGGTAGCTGCTGGTACAGGAATATTGTTAAATAATGAGATGGATGATTTTGCTGCTGCTCCTGGGGTGCCAAATTTGTATGGTTTGGTGGGGGGTGAGGCGAATGCTATAGCTCCGAGAAAAACTCCTTTGTCTAGTATGACTCCTACTATTGTGACAGAGAATGGCAGGTTAATTATGGCGACTGGTTCTCCTGGGGGAAGTACAATTATTACGACGGTTTTGCAGGTTGTCTTGAATGTGTTGGAATATAAAATGAATGCTGCGGAAGCTGTATCTGCTCCACGTTTTCATCATCAATGGTTGCCAGATAAGTTGAGGTTGGAAACAGGGGGGTTTAGTGAGGCAACTGTGAATGAGTTGAAACGGCGCGGACATGATGTGGTAATGCGACGTGGTTGGGGTAATGCAAATATAGTTGTGGTGGATGAGAGTGGGATGTTGGAAGGAGCGGCAGATCCTCGCGGGGAAGGGGAGGCAATAGGGAGTGGAGAGTAGGGGAGTGTGGGGAGTGTGGGGGGTGTGGGAAGTGTGGGAGGTGTGGGAAGTGTGGGAAGGGTGGGAAGGGTGGAAAAATCAAATTTTGTCTGCTCAAAAAGTGAGGATTTTGAGCTTTTTAGACGGAAAAGTTGGTTTTTTTCGACCTAAAAAGGCTAAAACCTTTACCTGTAAATCCTTGCTCAAAAGTTAACATTTTGGGCAAACAAGAGCAAAAAAATTACTCCCTAGCTCCCCAACTCCCCGATTCCCCCACTCTCATACGAGCTGCTTCATTTGATGTTGGGTTGAGGTAACGAAACCCAACCTACTAATACTGTTGTAGTTTTCATTATCCATTATCAATTATCCATTATCCATTATTGAGTTGAGCTGCTTCTAAAATCAAACGTTGTTCAGCACGAGCGATCGCTTTGAAGGAATCACCCTCAAGAAAAAGAGAAACAGGACTTACGCAACTGTACTAATTGTAGTGGGAATATCTAGCATTATCAGGACTTACGCAAGGGCACTAATTATAGTGGGGATATTGGGAATATTGACCAAACAATACGCCATATATAGCGGGGAAGCGTAAGTCCTGATTATTCTGGATATATACACCATATATAGCGGTACTGCGTAAGTCCTGAGAAATTAAAATAGTTAGAAAATCCTTGAATTTGTGTAAAATAAAATTATCCTAATCTGTCAAATAAATATGTCATGTTAGAATAAAATATTATTACTATTGAACCAGGAAAACGCAGTGGTAAACCTTGTATTCGAGGTATGATAATAACTGTTTATGATGTACTTTCTTATCTAGCTGCGGGAATGACTTATGAAGAATTATTAGAAGATTTCCCCTATTTAACACGCGCAGGATATTTTGGCTTGTATAAGCTATGCTGCTGAACGGAAAAAACAAACTTTAATAGTACCAAAATGAAACTTTTATTCGACCATAGTTGATGTTGGGTTTCGTTACCTCAACCCAACCTACTAATACTTTATTCCTGCTTCCCCACTCCACTACGAGCTACTTCTAATATCAAACGTTGTTCGGCACGAGCGATCGCTTGATAAGTCTGTTCAACAGCATTCACATTAACAGAAATGGAAGTAATACCCCACCGAATTAAATCATCTATTATTTCTGGGTATAAAGCAGGAGCATCTCCACAAATAGAACAAGGAATTCCAGCAATTTTAGCCTGAGAAATTAATTGCTGAATTGCTTTCATTACTGCTGGATGACGAGCATTAAAAACATTTTTCATTTCTGCTTTTTCTCGGTCTACACCTAACAATAATTGAGTTAAATCATTAGTGCCAATAGCAATACCTTGTACGCCTGCTTTTACATATTCAGGTAATAAGAATATAACTGATGGTACTTCTGCCATAATCCAAATTTGAAAATGATTTGGTTTATTCTGCCATTTTGTTTCTATTCGACTCCGACAAAATTGAAATTCTTCTACAGAGCGTACAAACGGCAAGATTGAATGAACGTTACTGTAACCTAATTTATGTACTTCAGATAAGATATTTATTTCTAAATCTAGTAAACTCGGTTCTAACATATAACTAAATGTGCCATGTTGTCCTAAGATGGGATGATCAGAATTAGTTTGATGGGAAAAATTTAATTCTTGACCTAGATTTTGAGGATGAATATTTTGACTATACTGATTACCTCGATCGCTAGAAGAATTTAGCGGTAATTGTTCCATTTCTTCAGTTAAAGTTTTTTCTTGATAACTAGAATTAAATAACCCCAAATCAAGGGAACGGTAAAAAACTGGTTTAGGAGCAAAAGCAGCAGCAAATTGAGTTAGACGCTGCACCATTAAATTTATTAATTCTGATTGACGACCTTGTTTTATCCACCATAAAGGATGATGATTTTCTAACAGTTCAATTGCCATTAATTCCGAGCGTAATAATCCTACTCCATCTATAGGTAAACCTTGAGCTTTTTTAATTGAATTAATTTGACTAATATTCACAAATAATTTAGTACCAATGGGAAAGAAGTTTTGAGAATGAAGAGAATTTTCTGTTACTTCTATATCCGGTTTTTTGGGATTATTTGTCTGTTCTTTCACCAGATGTACTTCTCCATTATTGCCATTAACTAATAAATAGTTACCTGTTTCAATTATCTGAGTAGAATTGGTAGCTCCGACAATAGCAGGAATCCCAAGTTCTCTAGCTAAAATTGCAGCATGACTTGTAATACCACCTTGTTCAGAAATAATTCCAGAAGCATTTTTTAGTAATGGCAAATAACTAGAAATAATTGCCGATACAACTAAAATTGCTCCTTCAGGAAATTCTTCTAATTGTGGAGTTAAACCCTGAATAACTACAGCTTTAGCTGTTACTTTTCCTGCTGATGCTGCTATACCTTTAATGATAGGAACATCAATATTTTCAATAGATTCAAACAAAAAACCGGGTTTCTTGCCCTGATTATTGTTTTTCATATCAGGAAATTTTGTGGATAAATCATATTTCTGCGTAAGTCCTATAGATTGTTTTTCTTCTGTTGTCGAACTAGGTAACTTTTCTAAATTTTGATAGTCTTTTGGTAGCTTCTTAAAATCGGTAATTAATAGTTGAGGTTCAGCGTCACTGTCACTTTTAAATAAACTCCATTTAAAACAAAAATTAGTCGGTAAATTCTTTGTTATTTTCTGAGTTAATTCAATTAATAATTGTAGGTGTTTATCTGGTAAAGCAAATTCTTTTTGTACATCTTCTGGCAATAAAAAAGCTTGCAGTGCTGGTAAGGTATCGGGAATAGGCATTTGAGTATGATAAACTTCTTGCCATGTATTGGTATAGCTGACTTTTGTAATAGTTGTATCAAGATTATAAGCTATGATTTTATTACCTAATTTTTTGTCTTGTATAGTGCAATTTTCAGGAGAAATTAGATAAGAGTCGGGGATAATTTGCCCCAGCTCAATAGATATTCCTAAACCATAAGTTACTTGAATTTCCCAACTATCTGCAAAGATTTGAATAGTTCCTGAAGCGATCGCCGACTGTAAAGGTTGTACTAAAACTACTGGTTGAAGTTGTTGAATATCAATTTGGTGGCTATGCCAATAGAATAAACTTTTAGCTTTAAATATTTCTGACCATACTTGTTTAATTCCTTGGAGAAATTCTACCGATATAGCTTCACAAATTATTGGTTCTAATATCCCAAAAGTTTCGAAATTAGGAGAAGCTAAATAAGGCTGAAAAATTAATACTTCAGCATTAAAATTATTAATTGCAGATTCCAAAGATGAGACTAACTCGAATGGTAAGTCAGTATCAAGGATATAATAGTTGATTGATTGAGAAATTTGTTGTAATTGTTGATAGTCATTAATATTAAAATGTAAAGAAGAATGAGGGAAATCAGCTAATAAAGGATCTGACCAATCAATATGTTGCAAAAATTGCCAAAAGCTATTTGCTGGAATGACAAAACCAGGATTAATTGGATAACCTTTATCCATGAGGTTAGCTAAATAAAAAGCTTTTTCTCCCACTGTCTTCCAGTCTGATGATTGAAGTTGATTTAGCCAGTAAAAATTATACACAAAACTATTACTTTTTCAGTTATCAGTTAGTAGTGACACAACGCGCGTTGTGTCACTACATCAGTTATCAGTACCTCTGGTTGAATTGAGAGGCTTGAAATACTGAAATTTACTTTTTTTATTCCCTTAAAAGGGGATGCTTGAGACCTGATTTTTTGGCTTAACTCTTTTTCCGTTATCAGTTATCAGTTCTCATTACCTCTGGCTTAACCTAGAGGGTTGAAATATTGAAGTTTACTTTTTTAATGCCCTAAAAACAGGATGCTTGAGACCTGATTTTTTAGCTTAACTCTTTTTCAGTTATCAGTTATCAGTTCTCATTACCTCTGGCTTAACCTAGAGGGTTGAAATACTGAAATTTACTTTTTTAATGCCCTAAAAACAGGATGCTTGAGACCTGATTTTTTAGCTTAACTCTGATTTTATCACTAAATAGTCTTCTCATGCTATACTAATTTCATAAAATATTGCTAAAGTCATGGAATACAACAAAAAAATAGGTCAATAGCAGTATATAAAAAAGCTGATTTTTTTAAATTTATGTGTGTTATAAAATCTGAGCCTAAAGGCAAGAATAACAGATTTGTCAATAACTACTTTTTTAAATTTAGCTTTAAATAAAAAGCTTATTTTTATCAGATAAAAACAAGTCAATCTTGAAAAAAAATATATTTTAGTAGCCTCCTAATTCAGATTTGAGGTACTGAAAACTGATAAATCATAAGTTTATAAGCAGGCATTAATTATACATCTTATTTACCAAAAAATGAGGTTATTAGCCTTCCCTTTCAAGGGGATGAAAAAAATATTTAATTCAGTATTTCAAGCCTCCGAGTTTAGTCGGAGGTTCACTGATAACTGATAACTGTTAACGCAGTTACGACCTTATGAGGCTAACTGATAACTGAAATGACTCCCTGTTCCCTCTCTAAAAACTGAAATGAAAATTATTAAATTTATCTGGAAAAAAATCCTTAAACCGTTTCTAAATATATTTCTTAAACCTAACTGTCCTCTTTGTCAGCGATCGGCAGACAGAGAGCTTTGTCAATATTGCGAAAAACAAGTTTGGCGCTGTCAATTTCCTAATGGAGGAGAAATATTTCCAGGAGAAATACCCGTATTCATTTGGGGTCAATATAAAGATACTCTCAAACGAGCGATCGCTGCCATGAAATATGAAGATAACCCCCAAATAGCAAGACCTCTGGGATATTGGTTAGCGGATGGGTGGTTAGCTTCCTCTGTAGCAAACCTTGACAAAGTGGTAGTTGTACCCATTCCCATGCACAAAAAAAAGCAGAGGGAACGAGGTTTTAATCAGGCGGAACTATTGGCCAATAGTTTTTGTGAAGCAACAGGTTTGCAGATACGGCGAAATGGTTTGGCAAGGGTGAAGCAAACCCAGGCATTATTTGGTTTGTCTCGTGGGGAGAGGTTGGAAACGGTAAAGGATGCTTTTGTAGTGGGGAAAGATTTGCGTAACCGTCGTCCCCGCGTTTCCGTTTTGTTGGTAGATGATATTTATACAACTGGTGCAACAGTGAATTCTGCCATAGAGGTTTTGCGCAAAGGAGGTATTAGGGTAGTGGGAGTATTGGCGATCGCGACTACAAAAAAACCTCCTGCTAAGAAACCACAGTTAAAAAGAAGTAGGTTGGGTTGATTTGCTCACACGGATTATGCCACAGATATACGGATTAAGAAGTATAACGTAGCAAGATCCCGTTCGGGTAGCGTCCGGTAGGGAACGGTAACCCAACAACAATCTTTCTCCCCTACTCTCCTACTCTCTAATGCACTATTTTAGCTGAAACAGTCCACTACTCACTGAATTCAGAATTTAGAATTCTGAATTCTGAATTCTAAATTATACTCAACCTACTTCTTGCCTGATTATTTGGGTTTGTGTTGGGTTGCGCTGTCGCTTAACCCAACCTACTCATATAGAATCCGGGTAATTAGTTATCGTATTACTGAGGAGTAATGAGTAATGAGTAATGAGTAATGAGTAAGGAGTAAGGAGTAAGGAGTAAGGAGTAATATCAAATCCAGTTGAATACAAGAGTGTATTGTTGGGGGAGATGGTCCGATTGTCCGATTTAATAATGAACATATACTATATAACCGGATTCTATATCACTTCTGATATCATGTCCGGTTGAATAGTTATAAATAAAAATGGAGGAGTCAGGAGGTAGGGACGTTCGCATTTTTGTTATGCAACGTCCGTACAGGAGTCAGGAGGGTTTCTTCCAGTTGTGACTTAACTCTATACACAAACGATGCTACCGGACATGATATGAATTCTGAATTCCAAATTATACTCAACCTACTTCTTGCCTGATTATTTGGGTTTGTGTTGGGTTGCGCTGTCGCTTAACCCAACCTACTCACTTCTAAATTCTGAATTCTAAATTATACTCAACCTACTAGACTGACACAGCTAAAACTGTGCACTCTTATTTTTGTTTCCAGGTGTCTTTTTCTCCCCACCCGGACCACACTTCCCACCCTCCCCACACTTCGCATCTAATGCACCATTTAAGGTGTGTCGGTCCACTACTTCTTGCCTGATTATTTGGGTTCGTGTTTGGTTGCGCTGTCGCTTAACCCAACCTACTTCTCCCACACCTCCCACACCTCCCACACCTCCCACACCTCCCACACCTCCCACACCTCCCACACTTCCCACACTTCCCACACTCCCCACACCTCCCACACCTCCCACACCTTAACTAACCCTGGGAAACAAATGCCGCCCAATAATAGGGATGGTTGAAACGTGGAATTTTCCGGAGTTCAAATTGTGCTTTTCTTAATGCTTCCGGGCTGGTTTCTCCCTGGTTGCGGAATTGATAATATAACTCGCAAAACTCTGCCGTGGAGTCGTCTTGCACTGACCACAATGTACTGACTACACTCCGCGCTCCTGCTGTCAGGAAACCTCCCGCTAATGTTAGTACATCATCGGTGATTTCAGAGAGGGTGAAATTCGTTTCGCAGCAGGAAAGAAAGACTTCTGAAAGTTGAGGAAAACTCTGAATGTATAGGTTCGCTAAGTCTAATGTGCCGTCAGATAGTCGCAACCCAGACTCTAGGGCGTTGCTGAGGTTTGAGCTGGCGTGATGACTAGAGTGGAGAACGTTTACTTGTTGCGCAAGTTTGAGGTAGTTGGCAATGGTGGCTTTTTCTTCTTTTAAGTGGCGCTCTGGGGGAACTTTGTAGAGTTCGGCAAGTTTACGACATTCTTCTGGGGTGAAGTGTAGGTCTCCTGTGGTGTTTTCGACAATGCCGACGGTTTTGGTGGCGATCGCTTCTCGTTGGTGGCAGAAGTCGAGTATTTGGCAACTGGGTACTACTCGGATGCGGAAGCGATCGCTCAGATATTCATTGTTATCTATATATTTAGGTGGGGTTGGTTTGGTGTCCGAGGTATCATCTATACCAGCAATATTTCGGTAGTCGCGGGTTTGTCCGGCAGTTTGGAGAACTGGGGCAGTGGTTTCTGGGTTTTCTGCCACTTTTGGGGAGATGGGAAGGGCGGCGAATGGAATTTGGTGTAGGTTTAGGTGCGGTACAATGATTAACTCTTCGATGTCTTGGAGATGGTTGTCGATGAGTTGCTGGAGTTGGAGACGTTGGGAGAGTTCGGCGAGGGTGGGTTCCATTTGGTTTTGCCATTCTTTCTGGAGTTGGTCGCGTTTTTTGCGAGTTTGTTTGAGGAATTCTTGGCTTATATTAATAGTTTTTTGAGAACCATCGGTTAATGTGACTAAAGCAGCAGTGTTGGTAGTTTCAATGGTTTCGATATCTTCTGGTTTGCAGTTGAGAAGTGGGGCGATGACTATGAATTTGGAGTTTTTGATATTAATGTAGGAGTTGAGCCAGGTTTGCCAAATCCATTTTTGTAGGTTTTTGTAACCTTCCCCTTTGCAGATATAGCAGGCGACTGACCTCTCCCCAGTATTAGGATAGCGCAGGATAAAAATAAAGGTATCTTCATTAGTGCTGTAGAAGTTGAGCAAGGCAGTTTTGCGATCAGGAATTAACCGCTGTATCTTCTGGAAACTCAAAGGAGTGGGTTGGAGTTGTGCCGCTAATTCTGGATTTTCACGACGAATATTTTCCAAAATTTGCTGTTTTGTGGCTCCTAACTGTCTGATTTTTTCTCGTTTAGCTTCGGGGGAGGCGATAGTAGATAAACGTTCTCCCATCATGCCATCAGAAGGGGAGACAAACCGGAGGCCATCAATTTGCTGTTGTAAGTCGAGATACTCTTGAACCTGGGGCGAGATGTCGCCTTTGGAGTGGAGGTCTTTGTTGTGGAAGAGGTCGGCAAGGAAACGGGAACGAGAGCGATCGGCATATTCGAGGGCTTTTTCGTATTGTTCCAACTTGATGTAGCATTGCACAGTTTTATCATAGACACCCAGGTAGTTTTCGAGGATTTGTTTACAGCGATCGTCGGTGAGGGAGGAATTGTGAGTGAGTTCGATAGCTTCAATGGCAGGTTGATAACCTGTAATGGCGAGTTCCCAGTTACCCTGAGTACAGTGGGTTTTGCCTAAGTTGTTTCCGGCTGCGATGCAACTATCGGGCATAGTTTCGGGAGTTGCTATTGTCAGGCTAGCTTGGAAAGCTTGAATAGCTTCTTTAGTCTGACCTAACTCTTGGTGCGCAAGGCCCAAACTGTTGAGGGAATTAGCTTCTCCTTGGCGGTCTTTGATTTCCCTGGCAATGGTTAAATGCTGTTGGTGATATTCAATGGCCCGCTCGTACTGACCTAGGGAGTGGTAGTCGCTGCCCAAGTTGCCCAGAGAAACACTTTCTCCTTGGCGGTCTTTGATTTCCCTAGCAATGGTTAAATACTGTTGGTGATATTCAATAGCCCGCTCGTACTGCCCTAGGAAGTGGTAGGAATTGCCCAAACCACCTAGGGAATTAGCTTCTCCGTGCCATAATCCGTGTATCCGTGGCATAATCTGTGTGAGCTATCCGTGCCATAATCCGTGTATCCGTGGCATAATCTGTGTGAGCTATCCGTGCCATAATCTGTGTGAGCTATCCGTGCCATAATCCGTGTGAGCTACCCTCAACCCAACCTACGCTACCGTAAACTGCTGATAACAACCCTGCCAACTATTGGGGTTATCATCTAACCACTGCGAAAGCTGAGTCAAGCGATCGCTCGTCCAAGCAACAACAGGTTCCTCTCGCCTCGGTTTTAACCAATCCAAATCTAGAACTTCTTTGAGAGCGATCGCCACAAACTCCTGAGTTCCTGGCGTAGTCAACTTCATGCCATCTTGATTTTTCTGATACCAAAAAGACTCCCTTTGTGGCATTAAAATCTTATTATCTGAAAGTTTATATTCGGGAGCAAAAATATAGGAAGGGCACAAAAAACACTGTTGAGTCAAACCCCGATAAAGTAACAACAAATAATCATGTTCTGGTGGTAGTTGAATCGAAATCCAAAGTGGTTCCCCTACAGGCAAAAGTTCAGGTTCAATAACAGGTATTTCCCAGTTTCTCACCTTGGTATTACTCCTGATTTTTATCCAATCTAAACCAGAAGTTTTATGCTTTAAAGGTTCCCAAAATAGGTGATCGAGTTCCCACCGAGGAAACTTATACTTCCACAACCAATCATAAACTTGCTGCCAAATTCCTCTTTGCCCCCGCTTTACATTTATCCAACTTTGACTATCTTGTTTATCGCTTTCAAGTTCAACTTTGTATAGATTAACTATTTCCTCAATAACAGTTTTTTGAGTTTTCTGGATATCGCCTTGAGGAAAATTTCTAGCTGTCATCAAAGTAGCAATATCTTGGCAGTCTCGCTCGTGTTCCGTATTCTCATATCGCCTGCTTCTTTTATTCTCTAAAAAATAGTTTTTCGGGTCCAAACGTAATCCAACAAAACATCTATATTCTTCAGCATCTCCACTTACCTTTTCTAGAAATAGAGAACGACTAAAATCCTCCAAAAATTCTGTCTCTATCATAATCTTTTCCCTCCCAGGAATGTTTAATTGAGATATTCCCATTTTAGCCATTCCCCGCAGGAAAAAACAACAATTTAATTGATTTTGTTATTTAACGTTATTTGCTGCTATTTGAAATTATTTGGGAAAAATTGCCATTATTTCTGCTCTATTTAGCCCCGAATATTTGCCTTTACTCCCAAAGATTTGACATCTATTTATATTTTCAAAATTAATTTCAGTTAGTCACAATAGAATCAAGTAAAATTAAATTCAGGATACAACAATGAAGAAGATTAAAACTCTTGCCAAAAAAATCGCCTTTGTAACTATTATATTAGTCAACTTATTCAGATTAATGTCTGTAGAAAATGGCAATTATAGTCCTCTGATAATTCAACTTATTTTCCAACCCAACATCATCGAAGTAACATTACAAATTGAAATGAAGTCAGGGCAAGACACGGATTTTGCCACGAATACACGGATGGATATAGTCAACAATATCTTGGTTTGTTGGGTTGGGCGATCGCTCTCAAAGTAGATTGGGTTTCGTGACTCAACCCAACACCATCTTGGTTTGTCAACAATATCTTGGTTTGTTGGGTTAGGCGATCGCTCTCAAAGTAGATTGGGTTTCGTGACTCAACCCAACACCATCTTGGTTTGTCAACAATATCTTGGTTTGTTGGGTTGGGCGATCGCTCTCAAAGTAGGTTAGGTTTCGTGACTCAACCCAACACCATCTTGGTTTGTCAACAATATCTTGGTTTGTTGGGTTGCGCTGTCGCTTAACCCAACCTACGTTTTATTCTCTGCCAATGTTACTATCAAAAATAAGTCTTTCTGAAGCACCCCACACTTGCTCATAAATTCCCGCTTTTACATAACAATGAAAACTAGAATATTCCCAATCTTTCGGAGCAGTTACTAATACAGCGCTGTCTGGTCCAGCTGGAGAATTTTGGGGAAAGGGGATTGCGGGGATTTTGGTTGGGGGGTTGTTTAATCCTCCCAAAGTGCAAATTAATGTCAGGGCGTTATCGTTGGCATGGAATCTTAATCCGGAGATTAGGGATGATTTATTAAATGAGGTGTGGTCGCTTGCTATTTTGGGGATGACGGCATTCAGGAATATTGCTATTAAGCAGGCATTTATGCGGGGGCGGGATGGGATTAAACGTTTTTGGGCTGGATTGCCTGATGATGCTCGCTCAAAGTTTCCCGAATTGGATCAGGCGATTAAGAATTGGGGTAAACCGGGGAATAAATAAGCCTTGGAGTATTCAAGGTGTTGTTGAGCAAAAGATTGAGAATCTTGATGATGATAAGTTGGAAAATTTAGCAGAAGGATTTATTGAGGGGTTTTGGGAGCAATTTCGGCAAAGTGTAGAGTATATTTATGTTTAGTTTTAGGCACTAGGTAAGAGTTAAATCTTACCTAGTGTAACGATTGCAAGAGCAATAGCTTTGATATTCATATTTTTGTCTTTCTTTGCGTGTTTTAGCGGAGTGTTTTGTTTCCTACCTAATTCTTCAAACTTAACAATTTTGTTTCCGTATTTATAATCAATAAAAATACCAGAACTAAATTTGACACACACAAACTTGCAATTAATAGGGCGTTGGTAAATGCGTAATGCTTTTGTCTTAAATATCTCTGAAAAAACTATAGTTGTACAGTTCATAAATATTGAAGAACATTACCTAATCACCAACCCCATTAATAGACGTATTTGTTCAAATATCGGTAGACAAATTATAAATTGTCACCTTTTATTTCGGCGAAGTAAGCATCCCGCAGGAAATACTTACCTTACCTCGCGAATAATTATTAAAACCTAATCTATACTAATTACCAAAAGTCATCCTATACTTAGATATACTAATCTTAAATGATTTGTGAAAAAAAATGTAGGGGTTTGGTTTCCCAATCCCATCTTAGCTTGGGGGTTGCACATTAAAGAATGATAATATATTTTCAACTGTACATATATTGAAGAAATGGTTATCCAAAAATACCTACTTTCGGGTTTCATCATTCCTAATTATGCAACGCCTTAGCTTGGGGAAAGGAGACCAAACCCCTACGATAAAATCTTACAACTTATTTAGGATTCCTATACTTATTTTAAGTTGTAATAGATTGAAGTTGCCAGGATTCATCAGCAGTAATTTCTAGTAATTGTTGATGATAATTTTTTAAAGTCGGACGATGCCCAACACTAATAAATGTTGTGGATGTTTCTTGCAATTCTTGATATAAAATTTCCTCACTTGGCACATCTAAAGCACTGGTAGCTTCATCAAGAATTACATAGTTAGGTTTAGTTAAAAATAATCTGGCAAAAGCAACCCTTTGTTGTTCTCCCACTGACAAAACTTGACTCCAATTTTCTACTGCATCTAAACCACCAAATCTTTCTGCTAATTCGGGAAGATTTACTTTTTCTAATACTTGTTGTATTTCTACATCAGAAATATCTAGATTAGTCTGGGGATATAAAAGTTGTTGACGCAGAGATCCTAAAACCATATAAGGTTTCTGAGGTAAGAATAATATTTCATTCAATTTAGGTCGATAAATAGCCCCTGTCCCAGAGTTCCATAAACCAGCGATCGCTCTTAAAATTGAACTTTTGCCACTGCCACTAGCTCCCATAATTAATAATCCATTTCCTGATGGTATTTCCACAGAAATATCTCTGACTAAAGTTCTTTTATAATTAGGAGTTTTTAATGTCAAATGTTCTAAAGTTAGACGAGACTTTGCTACTGTATCAATAGTTGATTTACCTTCAGGAACTTCAAGAGATGATTCAATAGCAAATGTATCAATAGTTGATTCACCTTCAGGAACTTCAGGAGATGATTCAATAATGGCAGAAAAAGTAGATAAACGATTAATTCCAGCAGCAAATTCTGTAAGTCTATCCAATTGACTAACAATAAGTGTTAAGGAACTTAAGATAATAATAAAAGCTGTTCCTGCTTGAGTAATTACCCCTATTTCTAATTCACCAGAAAGTACACGCCGACCAATAATTATAGATGGTAATGCGAAAGTAATAAATTCATAACTATTTCTAAAAATATCTAAATATAGTTGCCATTGAATTAACCGATTAAAATTATCAAAAACATCGGTAAATAGGTTATTTGCTTGTTGTAATTCTTGTTTTTCGCCTCCATAAAAAGCTATAGATTCAGCATTTTCTCGAATTCTAATTAAACCAAAACGAAAGTTAGCTTCTCGCTTCAGTTGTTCAAAATTAATTCCTATTAAAACTTTACCAAATACTCCTGTCGTGATTACTGTACCAGCAATAGCATAAGCAACTACAAAAAATACTAATGGTTTAGAAATTGACCATAACAAAGCGCTAAAACCAAATAACTGAAATATGGCATTGAGAATAATTACAAGAAAACTCAGAGATTGGTCTGTGAAACTTTTAATATCCTGAGCAATACGTTGGTCAGGATTATCAATTTCTTGGTTGTAACTAATTTTATAGAAAGAGCGATCGCCTAAATAGCTTTTCATAAAACTATCAGTCATCCACCTGCGCCAAAATATACTAAGTTTTTGTCGGATAAAAGAGTAGGAAGACACAAAAGGTACAGCAATTACAACTGTACCAAAAAATTGTAGAATTGACTGCCAGAATCTATCAGAATCTTGAGCAGATAGTGCAGAAATAAATTCTGCTCTTTGATTCGTGAGTAATAAATTAAATACAGTAAATGTTCCCAGTAAAACAATTACCAGTAATAATAAACCCCTAGCTCGCCATTTTTGTTCTGAGAACCAATAAACTTTAGCAATTGACCAAAAATCATTTAATAAATCTAAGTTAAATCTTTTTTTCTTCGGCATATTTTTAACTATTACTAATTTAATTTTTACCTTTATTTTCCATAGATAATGTAGCAGACTATTAATTGATTGTCAATCAATATACTGTTAACTAGCTATCAGCTTTTAGCATTCAGTTAGGCTCCTGAGTGGTAACTTCGTTAACAGCTTTTATATAGCAATCTAAAATGATTTGTGAGAAAAAACTGTAGGGGTTTGGTCTCCAAAGCTAAACGCAAAGGGATTTGGAGACCAAACCCCGTTAGATAAAATCTGACAACCTATGCGCGGATTGCTATAGCTCTGCTTAAAATCTCCTTCGTTCAGGTTAAAAAAATAATCAAACTGAATCCTTACGTGCTAACTGCTTGTTTAATAAAATTCGTAAGATAGAGAAGTTGAGGATTTTAGGAAAGAGGCGAGCAGAATTAAAATTACTTAACCAATAACTCAACTTTCAATCTATATTTTGGGTTTTCAGCAATTAACAATTAACAATTAATAATTAGGTAGTGGTGTACAAGTAGTGAGATTATAAAAAAAGTCAAATTTTCCCGGAAATATGATTTCTTTGAAACTAATAATTGAAGGTGGTTTACTGTTCCCAGTTAAGAGTTAAGTGTTCCCTTTCTCTACAATAAATCACGACATCTACATGACTACCAATAATTACTTCTGCCTTTGAGTGAGAGGATTGAAACTATTCGGAAAAATTCAATGTTTTCAGCTTAAAAATAGCAGGATTTAAACCTGAATCCTTGAATTATTTAATTATAGCAATATGAAATCATTTGTGAGAAAAAAACTGTAGGGGTTTGGTCTCCAAACCTAAACGCAAAGGGGTTTAGTCTCCAAATCCCTACGATAAAATATTACAACCTATTTAGGATTACTATATTAATTATTTAGACACCTCCAATAATAAAAAAAATAAATTATCGTACAGAAATCATCAATTATTTCCCCCTAATCTATACTCCTTGCTCCCTCTTTTCTGGAGATGTCTATTGGACACCACTCAAACAAAGCTATAATTAGATAATATGCAATACTTGAATAGTGTTAGCTAAGATGAAGCAATAAATTATTTTTTTTAGTTTGAAGTATTATGGATAAACTCATTTACAGGGTGACAACCTTATTCATCCACCAACTCTACAAACGTACAGCGTTAGTATTAAGCTTAATGTTCTGCATAGGTATTACAGCTAGCTTATGGAATACTTATCGTCTCTCATCTGACCTGATTAAATCACAGGCACTTCAAAGTGCCAGTCACTATGCTGAGAGTATCAAAGAAGCTCGTACACTATACAGTTCAGAAGTAGTCCCTAATGCTATGAAAGTTGAAGGTATTAGTATGACTCACGACTACAGAACGACAGAAGGAGCAATTCCGATACCAGCAACATTTTTGATTGAACTAGGTGAGCGTATCCGGTTAAAAAATCCAGAAATGTCAGTCCGTCTTTACAGTAACTATCCTTTTCCTTCGCGTCAAGCAGAAGGTGGTCCTAGAGACAATTTTGAATACAAAGCTATCCGCCATTTGGAAAAAAACCCAGATGTACCATTCTATCAGTTTGTTGATTTTCAGGGTCGTCCCTCGTTCCGATATGCTGAAGCAGACATTATGAGACCTAGTTGTATTAGTTGTCATAATAATCACCCAGATAGTCCAAAAAAAGATTGGAAAGTTGGGGATCTACGAGGTGTTTTGGAAATTACTCAACCACTCGATGCTGTTATTGAGACAACCCATGCAGGATTACGAGATACATTTTTGACATTAGTAGGATTATCTGTTCTCGGAGTTGCCGGAATAACTTTGGTGATTTCGAAACTCCGACAGACTTCAACAGAATTAGAGCGACGTGTTATTGAACGTACTGCTGAACTGGCGGAGGAAAAGGAAAAGTCAGAGTCTCTACTACTGAATATTTTACCAGAACAAATAGCAGACAGATTAAAGGAAGGACATCATCAAATTGCTGAGGGGTTTGCAGATGTGACAATTCTGTTTGCTGATATTGTCGGTTTTACTTTACTCTCAGAAAAAATTCCCCCTAAAGATTTAGTCATATTACTCAATAAAATATTTTCAGAATTCGATTGTTTGAGCGATCGCTACGGACTAGAAAAAATTAAAACTATCGGAGATGCTTACATGGTTGCTAGTGGTTTACCTATTCCACGCACAGATCATGTTGAGGCAGTAGCAGAAATGGCGCTTGATATGCAGGAAGCGATCGCTAATTTTAATCTAGAGAATAATTGTGAACTGAGTATCCGCATTGGGATTAATTCCGGACCTGTTATTGCTGGAGTTATTGGCACGAAAAAGTTCATTTACGATTTGTGGGGTGATGCTGTTAATACTGCTAGTCGTATGGAATCTCATGGAATTCCTGGTGCGATTCAGGTTACCACTAGCACTTATAATTTATTACAGAATAAGTATATTTTTCAGGAGCGTGGTGTTATATCTGTTAAAGGAAAAGGGGAAATGAAGACTTATTTATTGGTTGGGAGAAAAATAGGAAATAGGGAGTAGGGATTAGCGAGATTTGGGGATTGAGCGTATCGAAGTATTTTTAAATTATTGCTTCAATCCACTTCCGACTGCGTTTTATATCAAGTCTCATTAATTAGCCATAATAAAAATCTTCTTCTCTCGCGCGCGAGAATATTTTTCGCTCCCTACTCCCTACTCTCTACTCCCTACTCCCTACTCTCTAAAGTCAAATTCAAGATTGACTATATTGTTAATTTAGCTGTATACTAGACAATAATGTATAGCAGTCAAACTATCTGATATACAACAACACAAATTTTGAATGTTAAATATTGAAATCAATTTTAACCAAGGAAAAAAATGCTATTACGTCAATTATTTGATCGAGAAAGCAGCACTTATACTTACTTAATTGCTGACTTGAGTACCAAAGAAGCAGTTTTAGTCGATCCAGTTTTAGAACAGGTGGAACGGGATTTTCAACTCATTAAAGAACTGGGACTCATACTGCGCTATTGTTTAGAAACCCATATTCATGCTGACCATGTGACAGGAACAGGGAAATTGAGAGAATTAACAGGTTGTGAAGGAATACTCCCCAAAAATGCCAAAGTTGATTGTGCAGATCGGTTCATTCGAGATGGAGAAGTCTTAAAAATAGGAGAAGTTGATATACAAGCGATCTTAACCCTTGGTCATACAGATAGTCATATGTCCTATCTCGTAAATAATATTAGTGTTTTGACAGGAGATTCTCTGTTAATTCGAGGTTGCGGTCGTACAGATTTTCAAAATGGAGATGCGGGAACACTTTATGACTACATTACTCAGAAACTGTTTACTCTACCAAATGCTACTTTAGTTTATCCTGGTCACGATTACAAAGGCAAAACAGTCTCTACCATTGAGGAAGAAAAGCAGTTTAACCCTCGCTTTGCCGGACATAATCGGGCTAGTTTCATTGAACTTATGAATAATCTTAACTTACCCAATCCCAAAAAAATAGCAGAGGCGGTCCCTGCTAACCAAGGTTGTGGTCAAGTGGCAACTACTATCTAGGACTTGCTGAAAAAGTATGCTTGGGGTTTGGGGAGGAGTCAGGAGTCAGGAGTCAGGATAAATGCGAATTATAGAGGAGACAGTCGGAAAAATTATCCCTTAATTTTTCTGCCATAATCAGCCTAAAATACTAACTTTTTGCAGCTCTATCCACCGAAAAGCTGGTACTTTTTTCGACCTAAAAAGGCTAAAAGCTTTATCTGTAAATGCTTTTAGATTTAATCAGCAAGCCCTATCTAATATCATGTCTGTTTGAATACTTATATCATGTCCGGTTTAATACTTACTCTTTGGAGGAGGTAAGGCAGAAGGCAGAATGCAGGAGGCAGAAGGAAAGAAAAGGTTAGAAGGGAAAAGGTTTTTTGATCACTGATTATGCGGACATGATATTACACTTTGGAGGAAGTAAGGCAGAAGGAAAGAACAGGTTGAAAGGGAGAAAGTTTTTTGGTCGCGTAAGCGGAACGGAGTTCTATCACGCTCTGATCCGGACATGATATACATCACTTCCCACTGTTATGAGGTAAACCCCGGAGCGGGTAATATCCCCGCACTACAAGATTTTCGCCATTTATCTTGTACATCACCCCAAATATGCTGTAAATCTCTACAACAAGATTCCTGCGATACAAGCAGTCATAAAACAAGCAATAGATCCACCAATCATTGCCCTAACTCCTAATTTTGCTAGATCGTGCTGTCGGGATGGTGCAATAGAACTAATTCCACCTATCTGTACCGCAATGGCACTAATATGAGAAAACCCACATAAAGCATAAGTTGCAATAATTTGCGATCGCTCAGAAATAACGTTTACTGTTTCCCCTTTTTGAGCATTTTCAATCAGTGTCTTTAAATCCAAATAAGCGATAAATTCATTCAAGATCGTTTTCTTTCCTAGCAAAACCCCCACTTCAGGACAGTCGACCCAAGGTACTCCCATCAACCAAGCAACAGGTGCAAATAATATGGAAAAAATCCACTCCAAGGATAACTGAGGCAACCCCACACCAGCACCTATCCATCCCAATAGTCCATTTACCATTGCAATCAACCCTATAAAAGCAATCAACATTGCTGCCACATTGACTGCTAATTTTACTCCTTCTTTAGCACCTACTGTTGCTGCATCAATAACATTTGCATAAGTTTGGTTTACCTCTACCTTTACCGTTCCCGCAGTCGGAGACTCTTCTGTTTCTGGCAACAAGATTTTTGATATTGCCAATGCTGCGGGTGCCGACATTACCGATGCAGCAATCAAATGTTCGGCAGGTACTCCAAAAGAAATATAAGCTGCCAATACTCCTCCAGCAACTGTAGCAAAACCACCTGTCATCACCGCGTGTAATTCTGAAAGAGTCATAGTTTCCACATAAGGTTTAATGAGCAACGGTGATTCGGTTGAACCCACAAAAATATTAGCGGAACAAGCGAGAGATTCGGCGCCGGAAGTTTTCATCGTTTTCAGCATTATCCATGCAAATACTTTGACTACCTGTTGCAAAATTCCATAGTGATACAAAATAGTAATTAATGAAGAGAAAAAGATAATTGTTGGTAGTATTTGGAAGGCAAAAAAGTGGTCGAGATAGCTTTCTCCAAAGACAAATTTTGCTCCTGCATCTGAAAATTTGAGTAACTGACTAACAAGATCGGCAATAAATTTAAACACTGCTAAACCTGTTGTGCTTTTTAAAATTAGCAATGCAAATAATAGTTGTAAACTTATTCCCCAGAAAACAGGTTGCCACTTAATTGCCTTTCTTTTTGCAGATAACAGAATAGCTAAACCCACAAAAACTATTAATCCTAGTGCTGATATTAATCTTTCCACAATTAGTTAAATTTCCTCTAATTTATTCGACTATTTTCTGAAATTAATCTTGAGAAAGTATAGCAGTTATTTAAAATAAGAAGTACAGTTTTAGATCCCCCCTAACCCCCCTTGATAAGGGGGGAACCTTCAAAGTCCCCCTTACAAAGGCAGGGTCAATTTATTGTCACGCCTAGAAAAAAGTAGGAGAGGGTGGGTTCGTGTGGGAAGTGTGGGAGGTGTAGGAAGTGTGGGAGGTGTGGGAGGTGTGGGAAGTGTGGGAGGTGTCACAGGTGTCACAGGTGTGGCAGAAAAATCCGCTTTTATTCATGTAACTTCCGTATCCCCATCCTCCCCCTCCTCCCCATCCTCCCCATCCTCCCCATCCTCCCCCTCCTCCCCATCCTCCCCCTCCTCCCCATCCTCCCCCTCCTCCCCACAAGGTTTTCAGGAGTTCTTTATAAGGGATAGCTTGATAAGGGGGGAACCTTCAAAGTCCCCCTTACAAAGGGGGATTTAGGGGGATTGTGAATGTACCTCATAACTATGGGAATTGCTATATATCAGATTAAATTTTTACTCTAGATTTGCATAAACAATTATCATCAGGAGTGAGATAGAAAATTTTGGTTTGATTTTTCTGTTTTTCTAGTTGTTCTTGACTTTCTTGTAATAGCAAATCTTGTTTAGAAGTTTTTTCCTTCACATAACGCCTATAAATTCTCAAACTCACTCAGGAATTACTTCTAAATTTTGAATTCTCAATTCTCAATTCTCAATTCTCAATTCTCAATTCTAAGTAACGCCTATAAATTCTCAAACGAGCATCAGGAATTACTTCTAAATTCTCAATTCTCAATTCTCGATTCTGAATTCTAAATAACGCCTATAAATTCTCAAACGAGCATCAGGAATTACTTCTAAATTCTCAATTCTCAATTCTGAATTCTAAATAACGCCTATAAATTCTCAAACGAGCATCAGGAATTACTTCTCAATTCTGAATTTTAAATAACGCCTATAAATTCTCAAACGAGCATCAGGAATTACTTCTCAATTCTGAATTCTCAATTCTGAATTTTAAATAACGCCTATAAATTCTCAAACGAGCATCAGGAATTACTTCTCAATTCTGAATTCTCAATTCTGAATTTTAAATAATGCCTATAAATTCTCAAACGAGCATCAGGAATTACTTCTCAATTCTGAATTTTAAATAACGCCTATAAATTCTCAAACGAGCATCAGGAATTACTTCTCAATTCTGAATTTTAAATTCTAAATTCTAACTATTCAGTTTCACCACCGCATTATAATCATTCTGCGCTCTATTTTCATAATTATTCCTCGCTTCTGACTCTTTATCTCCATAGAAAAAATTCAAAAGTGCAAACCTTAAACCAGATGTCACGGGAGTAGCTTCGTGCATCAAAGAAGAAGAAAAAATCACCGCACTACCAGTATCAGGTTTGTACAAATGAGGTCCGTATTCTGGAAACGTTAAAAACCCTCCCTCATATTCCTCTACATTCAAATTTAATGTCATAGCAAATATGCGATGTATCGTACCCGGCGTAGTATTGTCTCGGTGTCTATTAAAAAAACCACCAAGACTGCCATCATAACAAGCTATTCTATACCTTTCTTGTCTAGTAACATTAAAATTAAAAGCTTTTTTAATCTCCGGAAATACCCTTGAGTTCATCACTTTATTTAAACTGTTAATAGTTTTTTCATCTCTCACAAAATGGTCTCTTCTAATCTTATGAGTGTGGTCGATATATCCAACAGTTTGCTCACCTTGTTTACGCATAAAACCTGATTCATCATTACCTTTTGTACGCCAAATATCAATCAAAGAATTACAATATTCTAGAGAAAAAACATTAGGAATTAAGAGTACCGGAGCCTGCACCTGAATATGACGCGGTTCCTCTTTAGGCAGTATATTTTTAATATCTTTTAAAATTGCTTCAATACTACTTGATAAATACTTGAGATGATAAATTTTAACTATTCTTTGGTTAGGATCGAGCAAAAAAGCTGTCCGCCTATATGGCATATTTTCCTGGTCATTATCTCCAGGAAAACAAACACCATATTGACGACTAATTTTATTCTGAGAATCTGACAGCAATGGAAAAGGAATATTATATTCTTCAGCAAATTTTTGATGAACTTTTGGTGAATCAGAGCTAACTATATAAACTTGTGAATCAAACTTATTAAAAGTAGATATTAAGTCTCGAAATGCAAAAGCTATATCTTGACAACCAGGAATTTCATCAGAGGCATAAAAAATTAGAATTGTTGGCTTACCAGCTTCATCTCTGAAATAGAATAATTCCTCCGATTGGTCGAGCAAAACAAAAGGAATAGCATGATCTCCTAAAGTTAAAGTTTTTGTGGATTTAATCATCTGAGAATTGTAATTTTCTTTAACGGTTAAGTCTATTCTAAATTTAGATAGACAATATGTATAGCAATCCTAAATAAGTTGTCAGATTTTATCGTAGGGGTTTGGTCTCCAAACCACTACAATTTTTTCTCACGAATGATTTTATATTACTATAGTTGTGAAATTAATAACAGAAGTTACCATGACTAACAAATTCAGTAATAAGTTGTCAGATTTTATCGTAGGGGTTTGGTCTCCAAACCACTACAATTTTGACTCACAAATGATTTTATATTGCTATAATTGTGAAATTAATAACAGAAGTTACCATGATAACAAATTCAGTAATAAGTTGTCAGATTTTATCGTAGGGGTTTGGTCTCCAAACCACTACAATTTTGACTCACAAATGATTTTATATTACTATAATTGTGAAATTAATAACAGAAGTTACCGAAATTTTTTGGTTTAAAGCCTCCCCTTGGATAGGGGATAATAAATAAAAATTTTCCTTCGAGTCAATCCTCTTCTTTTCAAGGAGAGGTAATTATTCATTATTAATTGTTGAACATGACCAACAAATTCAGTCAACTGCAAAATTTATTAGTAGTAAAAAATTGGCAAGAAGCGGATCGGGAAACTAGACGAATTATGTTAAAAATAGCAGGTGCAGAGCAAAGAGATAACCTGCTATTAACTCAGAAAGATATTGAGAAATTTCCCTGTAATGATTTAATTATAATTGATAGACTTTGGCTTAAATATAGTCAAAAACGTTTTGGATTTAGCATGATAAATAATATTTATCAAAAAGTCCAAAGAAACTACGCTCAACTAGCAGAAATAGTCGGATGGCGTATAGGCGATCGCTGGTTAAACTATGACAATATAATTTTTGATATTAATGCCCCAGTTGGACATTTGCCTGTGAGTTGGTTAGTGCCGACTACTTTCGGGATGTACTGGCAAGCTCGTTTTGCTCGTGTAGGTTAGGAATTACTTTTATCTCGTTTTCAGAGTTGTCAAATATCAGAGAGTAGGGAAAATGGGTTGGACGATAGGGAAAAGTTTAAATCTTCTTCTAAATCTTAAAAAAAATAATCCTACTAATTGCTGAGTGGTGACCGCTTCTTTAAAATTATTGCTATAATTAAAATTGAAATATTTTTTATTTACCTAAACTAACAGGACTTACGCAGGCGAACCGAGAAACCGGGTTTTTTCCTCAATGTTAATTGTTAAAAACAACGATTTATCCTAAAAACCCGGTTTCTTTGCGGACTTACCTAGGGGAACCGAGAAACCGATTTTTTTCCTCAGTGTTAATTGTTAAAAACAACAATTTATCCTAAAAACCCGGTTTCTTTGCGGACTTAGCTAGGGGAACCGAGAAACCGGTTTTTTCCTCATTGTTAATTGTTAAAAACAACAATTTATCCTAAAAACCCGGTTTCTTTGCGTAAGTCCTTACTAATTAAAATTGACCAAAAAATAAGGTCTCAAGCATCCCCTTTTTAGGGAAATGAAAAGAATAAACTTCAGTATTTTAAACCTCCTATTTCAGTAGGAAATACTGATAACTGATAACTGATATAGCAGTCGAAGCAAAGGTTAGGAAACTTATAAATCCTGAAACCTTCTGACAGCTTACTATTCCCTATTCCCTATTCCCTATTCCCTAGCGCGTAGCGCTATAACTGAAATATGTCCTTACCTATTGTAGCTATTATTGGCAGGCCAAATGTGGGAAAGTCCACAATTGTTAATCGCTTGGCCGAAAGTAAAGATGCCATTGTCCACGACGAACCAGGTATAACACGCGATCGCACGTATCGTGACGCATATTGGCGAGACCGAGAGTTTCAGGTTGTGGATACTGGAGGTTTAGTATTTGATGATAATACGGAATTTTTACCCCTCATCCGCGAACAAGCTATGGCCGCTCTAGCAGAAGCAAGTGTGGCCATTTTTGTCGTAGATGGACAAACGGGTATTACTGGCGGTGATGAAGAAATTGCCCAATGGTTACGTCAACAATCTGTTCCGACTCTCCTAGCAGTTAATAAATGCGAATCTATCAAAGAAGGATTGACTCAAGCTGCTATGTTTTGGGAATTAGGTTTAGGAGAACCTTATCCTATTTCTGGTATTCATGGCAATGGTACTGGGGAATTATTGGATGATTTAATTACCTATTTACCGAGCATAGAAGAAATACCTGAAACTAATGAAATTAAAATAGCAATTGTTGGTCGTCCGAATGTGGGTAAATCGAGTTTATTAAACGCATTTATTGGGGAAAAACGGGCAATTGTTAGTCCGATTTCTGGCACTACAAGAGATGCTATTGATACTGTAGTTGAACGCAATGGCAAGACTTATCGTTTGATAGATACTGCCGGAATTAGAAAGAAGAAAAATGTCGAATATGGAGCAGAATTTTTTGGGATTAATCGAGCTTTTAAAGCTATTCGTCGCGCCGAAGTTGTGCTGTTTGTAATTGATGCTTTAGATGGGGTAACAGAGCAAGACCAAAAATTAGCAAATCGGATTATTGAAGATGGTAGAGCCTGTGTTATTGTCGTGAATAAATGGGATGCTGTAGAAAAAGATACTTATACTATTTATACTTACGAACAGGAAGTAAAATCGCGACTATATTTTATGGAATGGGCTGAGATGATTTTTGTTAGTGCATTAACTGGAAAACGAGTAGAAAAAATTATAGATTTGATTGATAATGCAGCTAATGAATATCAACGTCGAGTCACAACTTCAGTAATTAATGAAGTATTAGAAGAAGCAGTTAGTTGGAATTCTCCTCCGACTAGCCGTCAAGGGCGTCAAGGTAAAATTTATTATGGAACTCAAGTAACAAGTAAACCACCAACAATGGCATTATTTGTTAACGATCCTAAACGTTTTCCTGACAATTATCGGCGTTATATCCAAAGTCAATTTCGTCAACATTTAGGATTTACAGGTACGCCAATAAGAATACTTTGGCGTGGTAAAAAAGCTAGAGAAGTAGAACAAAATACTGTTAATAGAGCAACTCGTGTTTGAAGAAGGAGTCAGGAGTCAGGAGTCAGGAGTCAGGAGGAAAGAAAGAATAGCGGTTGCTATATAGGCGATCTGTAGGGGCGAATGGCATTCGCCCTTACTAGATATGGGGGTTCTGCGTAAGTCCTGTCGATCTATTGGACAATAGTTACAGCAGTGTTCGCGATCGCTGATTTTTCCGAGATTGATTTTTATGGCTTTATTGGACAATAGTTACACCAGTTTTGGCGATCGCTGATTTTTCCGAGATTGATTTTTATGGCTCTATTGGACAATAGTTACAGCAGTGTTCGCGAGCGTTGATTTTTATTTATCTATTGGACAATAGTTACAACAGTTTTCGCGAGCGCTGATTTTTCCGAGATTGATTTTTATCTATCTATTGGACAATAGTTACAGCAGTGTTCGCGAGCGCTGATTTTCATTTATCTATTGGACAATAGTTACAGCAGTTTTTGCGAGCGCTGATTTTTCCGAGATTGATTTTTATTTATCTATTGGACAATAGTTACAGCAGTGTTCGCGAGCGCTGATTTTTCCCAGGTTGATTTTTATTTATCTATTGGACAATAGTTACAGCAGTGTTCACGAGCGCTGATTTTTATTTATCTATTGGACAATAGTTACAGCAGTTCTCGCGAGCGCTGATTTTCATTTATCTATTGGACAATAGTTACAGCAGTTCTCGCGAGCGCTAATTTTGATTTATCTATTGGACAATAGTTACAACAGTTTTCGCGATCATTGATTTTTCCCAGGTTGATTTTTATGGCTCTATTGGACAATAGTTACAGCAGTGTTCACGATCATTGATTTTTTCGAGATTGATTTTTATGGCTCTATTGGACAATAGTTACAGCAGTTTTGGCGATCGTTGATTTTGATTTATTTATTGGACAATAGTTACAGTAGTTCTCGCGAGCGCTGATTTTTCCGAGATTGATTTTGATTTATCTATTGGACAATAGTTACAGCAGTTCTCGCGAGCGCTAATTTTGATTTATCTATTGGACAATAGTTACAACAGTTTTCGCGACCGCTGATTTTCATTTATCTATTGGACAATAGTTACAGCAGTTCTCGCGAGCGCTGGTTTTTCGGTAGAATTCAAGACTGTAGGGGTTTGGTCTCCAAACCCTCCACCAACTTGGAGTTTTCACCAATACTGATGGTAGAATTATATCACTCCGATTTATCGGGAACCGTAGCCAGCGGATTTGATATAATTAGAAGCTCTCGTAGTATTGCTTTAGCCCGCCAGATAGATAATGTGGTTGATTATAATTATCCTCAATTTGGATAATTTTTCCTCCTAGCTGAATGCTGAATGCTATAGATCACACAGACGACGCTCTTCTTCAGTAACGTTGGGATTGTGCTGCAAATAATTTCTCACCCAGTCGCAGCTACGTTCCATTAACCAGTCAAAGTCTATATTCCAGACTTTGACGGTTTTGTCATAACTGCCAGAAACAATGGTTTTGCTATCGTTACTGATACTGACGCTTGTGACCCAGCCATCGTATCCTGTGAGAGTGTGGTTCTCGGCTCCCGCTTCGAGATTCCAGACTTTGATTGCACCTTCTAAACTGCGAGAAACAATGGTTTTGCTATCGTTACTGATACTGACCCTTGTGACCAAGCTATCGTGTCCTTTGAGAGTGTGGATTTCCTCTCCCGTTTCCAGATTCCAGACTTTGATAGTTCTGTCTAAACTGCCAGAAACAATGGTTTTGCCATCCTTACTGATACTGACGCTTGTGACCCAGCCATCGTGTCCTTTGAGAGTACGGATTTTCTCTCCCGTTTCCAGATTCCAGACTTTGATAGTTCTGTCTAAACTGCCAGAAACAATGGTTTTGCTATCATTGCTGATACTGACGTCCCAGACCAATTCATCATGTCCCGTGAGAGTGTACAACTCAGTTCCCGCCTTGAGATTCCAGACCTTGATGGTGGTGTCACTACTGCCAGAAACAATGGTTTTGCTATCGTTACTGATACTGACGCTTGTGACACTGCCACCGTGTCCTTTGAGAGTGCGGATTTCTGCTCCCATTTCCAGATTCCAGACTTTGATAGTTCTGTCTAAACTGCCAGAAACAATGGTTTTGCTATCGTTACTAATACTGACGCTTGTGACACTGCCATCGTGTCCTGTGAGAGTGCCGATTTCCTCTCCCGTTTTCAGATTCCAGACTTTGATGGTCTTGTCATCGCTGCCAGAAACAATGGTTTTGCCATCCTTACTGATACTGACGCTTGTGACACTGCCATCGTGTCCTGTGAGAGTGCGGATTTCTGCTCCCATTTCCAGATTCCAGACTTTGATGGTCTTGTCATCGCTGCCAGAAACAATGGTTTTGCTATCGTTACTGATACTGACACTATTGACCCTGTTATCGTGTCCTGTGAGAGTGCGGATTTCCTCTCCCGTTTTCAGATTCCAGACTTTGATGGTTTGGTCTGAATTTATGATCTTACCAAATAAAGGGCCCCCACTGTCATTATCGGTCTTTCTGTCATCACTGCCAGAAACAATGGTTTTGCCATCATTACTGATACTGACGCTCTTGACCCAGCTATCGTGTCCTGTGAGAGTGCGGATTTCCTCTCCCGTTTCCAGATTCCAGATTTTGATGGTTTGGTCATAACTACCAGAAACAATGGTTGTGCCATCATTAGTGATACTGGCGCTTGTGACCCAGCCATCGTGTCCTGTGAGAGTGCGGATTTCCTCTCCCGTTTCCAGATTCCAGACTTTGATAGTTTTGTCATCACTGCCAGAAACTATTGTTTGACCATCCTTAGTGATACTGACGCTATTGACCCCGTCATCGTGTCCTGTGAGAGTGCGGATTTTCTCTCCCGTTTCCAGATTCCAGACTTTGATGGTGTTGTCATAACTGCCAGAAACAATGGTTGTGCCATCATTAGTGATACTGGCGCTCTTGACCCAGGCATCGTGTCCTGTGAGAGTGCGGATTTCCTCTCCCGTTTCCAGATTCCAGACTTTGATAGTTTTGTCATCACTGCCAGAAACTATTGTTTGACCATCCTTAGTGATACTGACGCTATTGACC
The DNA here is from genome assembly GCF_010672085.1 of Okeania sp. SIO3I5. GTDB lineage: Bacteria > Cyanobacteriota > Cyanobacteriia > Cyanobacteriales > Microcoleaceae > Trichodesmium. The sequence goes on along the minus strand of NZ_JAAHHT010000031.1, from coordinate 8,907 downwards.
CCGTCATCGTGTCCTGTGAGAGTGCGGATTTTCTCTCCCGTTTCCAGATTCCAGACTTTGATGGTGTTGTCATAACTGCCAGAAACAATAGTTTTGCCATCGTTGCTGATACTGACGCTTTTGACCTTGCTATCGTGTCCCTGCAAACGCTCCCGCTCCCTGCCTTCATAAATATTGCCTATTAGGGCACCTAAAACCTGTGGGTCTTTTGCTTGGTATTTTTGCAAGATTTTTCCTGCTCGAATAGCCTCCAAAAAAGCATCTAAATCTTTTCCTTGACTCAACAGAGACATAGAATTTCGGGCGCGAGAATTTGCTAGATTCAGTTGTGCTTCTTTTTTCTGGTTCCGGGCTAATTTTCTCTGATTCCGGGCTAATTTTCTCTGATTCCAGGCTAATTTTGTCTGATTCCACGCCAATCCAGCAGCAATAATCGCGATGACAGATGCAACACCAAGAAATATTGCTCTTACAAGCAGCTTTTTATTGGCTTGCTTTTGTTGTACTTCCCTGGCTTTCGATTCTTCCAGAGCTTTTGCCTGTGCTTTTGCTAATTGCTGTGCAGTTTCCAAATCTCGCCGCTTTCGTTCCGCCTCCACTTGTTGAAGTTGATCGCGCTCTCCAACACTCTCCAAAATAAATAATTTCTCAACTCCCAAATCCTCCGATCGCTCCTGCAACTCCTCTTCTGCTTTTGCCAGAGCTGCACCGCGCCACAACAAATCCTGATCCCGACCATTTGCTTCCCATTGTCTCATCGCCGATCGCAATTGTTCTTGCCAAGACCTAAATTCTCGATCTACTTCCATCCATTCTCTCAACCGCCCCCAATTTTTAACCAAAGCTTCATGGACTACCTCAACCGTTTCTTGTTCAGAATTATTTTCCGTGGCACCGACAATAACAGCACGACTGGTGACAACCAACCGTGCATCAGCTAATTTTCTGACTAGCTCCCAGTTGCTCTCATTTAATTCTGCCTTCGTGGCAACCCTGCGAGTGTCTTCTGTTCCCTCCCCTGGTTGCACTAACTGAATAAAAATTCGGCGGACTCGTTCTTTTTCTTCTGAATTAAGTTTGTCAAACTTGTCATCTGCATAACGAGTTAATGCCCCTGAAACTTCTCCTATTTCCTCATAAGAATTATGGGTTAAAATTTTACCTAGACGTTTTTGCCAAAGTTCAGTTAAAGCAAACTCTAATAAAGGTAAATTGCCCGGTTGTTTATCAACATCTTTGAGAATACGTTCAACTAATCCTGCTTCAAAATTTACCCCCAATTTTTCGGCTGGTTTTTCAATAATTTCTCTCAATTCCTGCCAATTCATAGAACGAATTTTAACATCATTTCGTAATACCTCAGCTAATGGTGGATAAGCCAAAACATTCCCTAAAAAATCCGCCCGCATCGTGGCAACTAATACAGTAGATAAAGAAGATTTTTCCCGTAAAGATTGAAAAGTATTTAAGAGAAGATCCAGAAAATTCCGGCGGATTTGTTCGTCCCTACAAAGAGAGTAAATTTCCTCAAATTGGTCAGCAATTAATAAAGTCCGACTTTGGGGATAATTATGTTGTATTTGCTCAAAAACATCAGATAATAAAACAGAATTATCTTGAAAATAACCAGCTAATTTCCGAGCTTGAGCTATACGGTCAGTTTCATCAAGATTTGTCGCATAGAGCGGAACTAATGCTTTAGCAAGACCATGAAAAGGGTCTGTTCCCGGACGAAAATGGGTAAATTTCCAATTTCCTACTGTTAATAATCTCGGCACTAATCCAGCAAAAATCACAGAAGACTTACCACTTCCAGAAGCACCAAGAACCGGAATAAAATTGTTAGTTTGAGTAGCTTCATAAAGTTCTTCAATAAATACATCTCGCCCAAAGAAATATTCGGCATCTTCAGGACCAAAACTAAATAATCCTCGATAGGGACAGGGTAAATTATCAGTTTCTTCTGTGGTATTAACAGAGGCAGTTGTTGTTTCCTCTCGATAATAATTGTAGTAGTTGTAGATAGTAACTTTTCCAGTGGGATTAAAAACAGCAACAGCTTTCCCCTGTCGAAGAACTTCCACAACAGCTTGAATAGCTTCATTGTTCCAGTTGAGGTAGTAGCGATCGCCAATATGAATTTCTCTACCTTCATCAATAGAAACATTAAATTTCCCCAATTGTTGTAGAGTTTCTTGATCATTATTTAGGAGTAATTGACGCAAAGATTCCAGGTCAGAATTATTCCAATTACCCGATTGAATGCGATTTATAATATCATTAGGATTATTAGAAATTGCCATTTTTTATCTAACTATTATTTATTAGCAGAACATCAATCATTAGAGTTAATAAGACCTACACAAAGCAATTCTTAAGCCCCCCTTTCAAAGGGGGGTTTGGGGGGATTAAACTCCTCCAGATCTTCAACAAATTGCTATAAGAAACCGGGTTTATTGCCCCGAACATTGTCTTTCAAACGGCGAAATTGATAAACCCGGTTTCTGCGTAAGTCCTAGTTAAAAAACTTGCAATACCTCACTTATTTTTGACTGAATTAACTGTTTAGCTTTCTCTGCTGCATAATTATTTGCACTATCATCATGTCGAGCTACATCAAGTTGAATATTAGTAACTCGTTCATTAATCATTTCAAATTTAACTGTAAAGTTTCCATACGGTGTTTTATTACTTCCCCAAGGTGTATCGACTCTTAAACCAAAAGTATTAATTTCTTTGTAAACTTTTGAACTCCATTTTCCAATGATAGTATATTGTTGAACATGGCGATTATTTTCAGTAGAGTCATGGGGACTTTCTAGAGATACATCTTCTAACCAAACGTTATAGGAATAAAAGCTTCCAGTTTGGCGATCGCCTTCTTCTCCTTGTAGTCGAGCATTATTAAGTTTGGTGACTAATAAAGTAGCATTCTCAGGAAATTCATTTGGATACTTAGGGATTTTGGGCTGCGTTTGATTGATAGATGGTTGCGGGTTAAGTTGATCATGTTCCTTTATTTGATCCATGTAAACAATATAGATCATACCCAACAATAGAACCATAACAATAAGAATAAAACCCATTCTAGTTGTTTGACTGGCTTTCTTCTCTTTGAGAATCTCTCGAATAGTATCTAAATCAAATTGCTGAATAACTTGATTGCCGATATGAATTCCTTGCCCTTTACCGACATTAACAATGGTTTCTCCTAGCTGAAACTCCATTTTCTCATTGCTAGAAATAGCCTTTTTTAGCTGCTTCAGATCCGATGGCGTTTCTTTGTCTTCAGCAATTCTACCAAGAATAGCCTTTATTTCCTCTGTAGTAATCATTGGATCAATTTTTTGTTATTAATTAGTTTTTTGTGACAAATTATAACAACTATTTTGGTGTTGCTAAATGAAGGGATAAATTTTTTTGGAAAAAGGTAAATTCCTATACAAAAGTTAGTAAATCAACTCTTTTATTTTCTTTTTCTCCAACCCATAATTCACCCCGTAATATCATGTCCGGTAGCATCGGTATTGTAAAAGGGTAAGAATTCATAAATTTGGGATGAAGGCTTGATTTATCTTGGAATTAAGGGTATTAACCCCGAAACAACTTAAAATTTCCTGTAGATATTCACCCTTTGTTTTACACAAACGATACCAGCGGACATGATATAAATAGGCAGCACCATTATTTTTGAATAACATCACCGATGTGCATATTTCTTGCTTTATCAATATTGATAATAAATTTGCCATGTTGCTCAATATTATCAGCAATTTTGTTAATTTTTTGAGTTGCTTGAGGTTGAATCTCTGACCACCCTTTATTTGGTAAACCTTTTCCACCCATAAGTTTAGCAATTACAAAATCTTCAGCATTGGTCATATCAGCAATAGGAATTTGCTCTTGTTTATACTGTTCCATTGCACTATTAGGAACAGCTTTACCCAAATGTTGAATAAGATTAGAGACTGTAACTTCTGTATCACCCGGTTTATTACTAGCTCCATGCAAAGCCTCTAGAAAATGGTGAGTATAGATACTTAACTTTTTATCCGAGCGTATCCAAGATTTCTGTTCCCCACGAGAAGAAGCTAATACCACACGACCTTTACTTTCCATAAATTTTTTCAGCAAACTTGGCTCTAGAGAAACTGCTTTTAATCCCTTTAACTTTTCTAACATTGCTTTATCCGCACTTAAAATATCTGCCGGATCTTTTGAAGTAGCCATTCCTGCAGCGTGACAACTATCAATAACAACTAGGAGTTTTTCTGCCGTAATTTTTCGTAAAGCTTCAATAAAACTGTCAGCCCCAAGTGCTGAATTTGGAATATCTCGTGGATCAATATCATGGGGCAACAAATAGTATTGGTTATCTGCCACATTCAAATCACCATGTCCAGAGTAGTATATAAATATCGTAGCTTTAGGATCTGCTTCTGCTTGCTCTTTTAACCATTTTAACCCCTCTAAAATATTGTCCCGTGTTGCATCTTTGTCATTTAATACTCGAATATTGCCTTCTGGATAACCACATAATTTAGGGTCAACCAGCGCAGCATAAATAGCTTGAGTATCTTTAACAGTAACAGGTAAAGATAAACGTGGATATGCAGATTCTCCCACACCAATGAGTAAAGCATAACCATGAGAAAATTTTTCAGACATTTGATTTTTCCCTTAATTTATAGAGTAATGGTTTGTCAATACCTAATATTTACAATGACCTAACTCTAAAAACCGGATAATTTTATTCCAGGAGTGAGCTATCTACCTTATCATTTCAGCTATCATTTATCTATTATCTACTACCACCACAAATTGTTAGTCGCGCTTTCAAAGCCAAAAAAGTTTCCGCTGCCATCATTTGTCCTACCCCATAACAAGCACGTCGGCGCCAGATAATTATCGGTAAGTGACCTTCCGGAGCTTCCAAATTAAAAGACAATTCATCATAATATTTCCAATTTTCTCCATCTCGCCATCCCAAGCGATCGCAAAATTCTCCATATTCCCCACTCGCACTTTCCCATATACGTTGTTGCACATTCAAGCCAAACAACCCATGACTATAATATTCCCAAAGCCAATCAATAGTACAAATGTCTGTGCAAGGAAAATTCTCAATATCTGTCAACTGTAGCCAACCTTCCTCCTCCCTGAGAGTAACTTGCAGCAACAACTCCCAGGTAAGTTCATCCGCTTTTCGCCATTTTCCAGCAGCCAAAAGATTAATCAGCGGATTATAATCTATTCCCACTTCCGACATTGGTGGTTCCGGAGTTGGCATAGCATTCAACTTTTCATTAATATTATATAGAGTTTCTGCCAACGTCTCCGGGTTAAGTTGTTCCAGATGATAAAGTACCCATTGTAGTTGAGAGTTAAGTTGAAAGCGTTCTATTGTTGCCTGATGTAACTGAGCTTGTATTTCATCCAGTTGCTTTTTTAAGTCTCTATAATTTTGATTGTCATTTACCCCATCCGCAGGTGCAGTTGGTAAACCAGAATTGCTATTCTGATCACTAGAAATTTCTGCAGCTTGTACAATTTGCCACATTTTTCTCGCCCAGTTTAATTTTGCTTGTTCTTTTTGTTGGTAAATTTCTGCTGTAGCAAAAAAAGCCGCTTCAGACGTTAAATTCCAGCCACAAATAGAGCAATACTCTGGCACTGTTTCAACATATTCTGCACCGCAAATAGGACATAACATAATTTTTTTCTTAATACAAAATCAGTTTAAAAAAATGATAACCTTGTAGGGAAATTGTATGCAAAATCCCTACTTTACCGAATAATTAATAATTAATAATCAAAGAATTCTTGCATTATTAATTGGTAAGTATTTAGCTGTAAGTTATCAGCTATCAGCTATAATTTATTAACTCATTATCTCATTATCTCATTATCTTGGAAGCAGAAATTAGTCTTCAAGGAGAACTCAAAGTTACTACTACAATATACTCTTTTAACCAGAGAAAGAATTATTCATTATTTGCGCTCTTGCTGACTGCTAATAGCTGAATACTTACATTAATTGCTCATTATTAATTGTTAATTGCTGAACTTCCCTATTCCCTACTCCCTATTTGATTTATATAGAGCCAATTTTTCTTCATAAGTTGCTACAAGTTTAGGCATAAGTCGTTCCACATCTATTTCCGTTTCCCCAAATGAAGGCCAGACCATATATAACTTTCTAAAAGCTTCTTCTATTCTCCCTTCTTCAATATCTTTCAGAGCATTTTTCTCTCGAATCAATTCTATAGCTATACGATCTTGATAGATAGGACTAAAATTCTTAGCCTCAACTACAGGAGCAAACCTATCCCAGGAGGTACTCAAAAACTGATATCTACCTGCCGCATCAGAACAAAGTTCCTTGCCATTGCTAAGGGCACATTTTAGTTCTCTCGGATGGTCTTCAAAACTAGAAAAATGACTACCTGTATATTGACGATAATAACCTTGAGGCCCTGTTGTCCCTTCTGTGACAGAGATTGTATCCAGAAAAGCTCTGATTCTGGGAACATTGACTGGATAAGCCCAATTTTTAGTTGGATCGATTTTAGGCATAACTGCTGATGTTACTGACTCATTTTCATCGCCATTTGCACTCCTACCCACTTGTCGAAATAGTTGTGAGATTGCCATAAATAATACGAAAATAATTAATAGGAAGGAAGCTAGTTGTAGGTTCAATAATTTATACCAATTTAAGGGCTTTTTCTGCATTTTTCGAGTAGTGCGGTAATTCTTAATTTTGTCTTCAGAGGAAGCTGATTTTTTAAAGTTTGTAGTCATCACAGACAATGTTTTTTTTTGAGTAGTAGGTTGTTTTTGAGTAGTAGGAAGTATACCAGTTTGCTGACAAAATTTGAGTAGAGAATTAATAGTTTCTAGTCGTTTTTGTTCATCAGATTCCCTATGGTGAGAATCAACACTCCGCACATTTGCAAATGCTATAATATCTGCTGAAGTTACTTTTTCTAGTGGTTTTCTGACAAAATTCAGAAACATTTGAGCTATATATAAATGAGAAGATTGCTCTATAGGAGGAATTTGTTGTAACCAGATATTTATTAACTCAAGGTCTGAAATTTTTCTAGGTTGACTTCTTTGTTTTGTTTGTTGGTTATACATACAGAATTTAGAATTTAGAATTTATCCAGGGTATAACTACTATGAAGTTTACCACCTAGAGAGTTTAGAATTTAGAATTTAGAATTTAGAATTTATCCAGGGTATAATACCAATTACCAAAAGTAATGCTATACTTCAGCTACACTTCAATAATTAAATATTTACCAAGATTTAAAGTATGTTTTTGACAATTTAAGGTAAGTTAGTATATACTTTTCCTACTTTTCCTCTCCCCACACCTCCCACACCTCCCACACTTCTCTACCCAATCATATATAGCATTCATGCATGAGAAATGGTATAACTACTATCGGGACTTAAACAAAATCAACCCAAAAAACAGGCTCAAATATAGACAGGCAGAGGCTTTTACGTCAAAAAGGCATAAATCTTGAATTACCAACGGTTCTAGACATTTTTAGGGCATTGACGTAATTCCCTTATTTAGATAGACTTTGAGGCATTTTTCTGAGCAGAAAATATTTAAGTACCACTATGAAGTTTACCACCTACAGAATTTAGAATGAAATCTGTGCACACTCATAGCAATTCACTGTAGGTATGTCATTTCAGTTATCAGTTATCAGTTGTCATACCATTTCTCTGTAACAATGCGCTTAATAATTCTTCCCCAGACTTGAATTTTACTAATATCTGTTATCTTTTATTAAGCGCAACTTCATGGAGAATTGGTATCACAAATAGTTTCCAACTTCAAATCTCAAATAATATCATGTCCGGTTGAATAATTATAAATAAGGAGGGAGGAGTCAGGAGGTAGGGACGTTTCGCTGCGCGACATGAAACGCATTTTTGTTATGCAACGTCCGTACAGGAGTCAGGAGGGTTTCTTCCAGTTGTGACTTAACTCTATACACAAACGATGCTACCGGACATGATATAATTACCCGAAACTATTGTCTTATCAAGGTTTTGATATGAGATAAAATAAAAAAATTAAGTTCTTCAACCAAGTAATTTAACTCATAAAAATTTATGTTACAAATCGAAAAAATCCAATTCATTGCCAAATCTTATTCCCCACAAGAACTTTTTGCTGCACTTGTTTGGCAACGTCAGTTTAATCAATTTTATGGAGAAGAAGTAATTAGAGATTTGCAAAAAAATTCTACTTTATGGGCAAGTTTTTTATTCACAAAACCGATTTTTGCTCCCGATGAAAATGGCTTGAGTTTTAGTGGTTTAATCGATACACTTTTAGCAATGGCTAACTATCGCCCTATGTCACGTGAAAATATAATTCAGTTTGTATATTATCCTGCTGATACACTTTATATTCTTACTGAAAATCAAGCAACAATAGTATCGTCACTTTTAGACTTGGGGAAAAAATGGCGTGCTGATGCTGTAGATATTATTGATGGTATAAATGAAGAATATGCTTTCCGACTTCAACGGTGTCTTAAAGCTCGATTAACAGAAGGATTAATGAGTGAAAATAAACCTTACCAACGAGATGCTGTTGTTATTTCTTATTGGTGGGATTAAATTTTAACCAAATCAGAATTTATATATGGGAGAAAAGGTAATTTCAGTTATCAGTTATCAGTTCCCAGTTATCAGTACCTCTGCAATAATGAGGCTTTACGTAAGGAATATTCTCTTTTTTTATCCCCTTAAAAGGGGAGACTTTATACCTTAATTTTTCAATTTTTAGGTAATTATTAATTATTAATTATTAACTGCTCCCAACCTATCCCTTGATAACCAAAATTAAACAATTCGGGATGTAAAATTTCCGCA
>NZ_JAAHHT010000309.1 GCF_010672085.1 Okeania sp. SIO3I5 | reverse complement strand
CTGTTTCAGCTAAAACTGTGCATGATTATTTTAGGTTGTGGGAAGACAAGGAAGACAAGGAGGACAAGGAAGACAAGGTGGTAAGGGAGAAAAAAGCCTATTGCACCATTTAAGATGAAACAGTCCAGTAGGATGAGATAGATGGGTTACTTCAGCAAATCCAATCTCCCCTTGAGAAAAGAAGATTCCGTATTTGAAGCTTCCTGATTTAATAGAGGTACTGATAACTGATAAATGAAATGACGGGATATAAGTCTTTAATAAATAGCTAGTTAAATAATTATAGCCTTTTTCAGACTAATGAGGTACAACTATCTTTATTTCTATTGTATTCTCTATTTCCAGTTAAGTGTTCCCTAAAAAAAACGAATTTTGTACCTTGTCATTATGGAATTTTTTAGATTAGAAAAACTCATCTGATTTTGATTCAAAGGAAACAAAATAGTGAAATTTTAAGTCATAAGTAACCTGTAAGGATAACTATTTGCAAACTGGATAACGAGCGCTAATATCTAGCGCAAAAAATGAACAAAAACGGGATTCAAACAGCAAAAAAATTTTTGTGTTTTTCTATAATTCTTACTTTTTAACCAAGAAAATTAGTAGTAATGTAGGTATATTGAAAATATGGCAAATATTTCAGGAGATAACAATGATAATCTATTAATTGGCTCTCCAGAACCTGACCTAATGGAAGGTTTTGGTGGAAATGACACTATTTTTGGTGAAGGAGGAGATGATACTCAAGACGGAGGACAAGGAGAAGATGAAATTTTTGGTGGTATTGGATCTGATTTTTTAATTGGTGGTGAAGATAACGATTTCTTACAAGGACAAGATGGACGAGACTCAGCATTAGGAGGTCCTGGAGATGATAGTCTGGAAGGAGGTCCCGGAAATGACTCTCTAGCAGGAGAAGATGGCAACGACTCTTTATTTGGAGAAACTGGAGATGACTCAATAATTGGTAATCAAGGATTTGATTTAGTTACTGGAGGAGAAGGCAACGATACACTAAGAGGTAGTCAAGGGGATGACAGTCTATTTGGAAATCTTGATGATGATGTAATATTTGGCGACCAAGGAAACGACATTGGTCATGGCAGTATAGGTAACGATTCGCTTTTGGGTGGTGATGGTAATGACTCTTTAGATGGAGGTAGTGGTGATGATACTATATTTGGTGAATCAGGTAATGATTTGCTATTTGGAATTATTGGCAATGATTTTATTAATGGTAATAGGGGTAACGATCAAATTTTTGGTGGAGACAATGTAGATAATCTTCGTGGTGGAAAAGGTGATGATTCAATATTTGGTGAACAAGAGAATGATTCTCTTTTTGGTGATTCAAATAATGACTTAGTTATTGGTGGTATTGGTGATGATACATTGTTCGGGGGAAAAGATAATGATACCCTTCAAGGTAGTGATGGTAATGACTCTTTGCTAGGCGATCGAGGTAACGATATATTATTTGGAGAAGGGGGAGAAGATACGTTAACTGGTGGAGAAGGATCGGATATTTTTGTATTACCTGGAGAACTAGGTAATATTGATGTAATTAATGATTTTAATCCCTTAGAAGATTTCTTGGCTTTAAGTGGTAACTTGACTTTTGAAGATTTAACTTTTCAACAAGGAACTGGTTTAAATTTCAGAGACACATTAATCACCATTGATAATGGCAGATTATTAGCAATATTGGTAAATGTTCCAGCTTCCATAATTTCAGAAGAAGACTTTGTAGATATTAGTCAACCTTTACCTGAAGTTGATTCTAATAATACTGGTGAATTTGTATAATTCAATTATTAAGAATTATCAGACCAGTTTTCCAACAGATAGCGTAATCTTAATCTAGGAATATAAGGCCAACCTCCCTTTGTTTCAATATCTTTGAGTAAGTTGTAAAGTGCCTGACGATTATCTGGCAATGTTTGTTGAAATGAACCTTCTCTGAGTTCCTGATGTAGGAGTTCCAGAGTTCTTAGGATAGCCAAGATTGCGATTGGATCGTCCTGATTATTTTCAGCTATAGCCTTTACTAAATCTGCTAATGATTGTAAATCACTATGTAAATTTGTTGACTCATTTTCTGTATTTGTGTTCATATTACCAGTTAAGAGCAACTTGATTAATCCTCAGACTAAAGCCAGATTGATACTCCCCGAACTAAAGGTGCGGGGACTTCTCAAAATTTCCTAGACATTCAACTATAGCTTAGTCTAGGTTTAGTGGTTGGTTTTTTTTTTGACATACTCCCGACGTTGCCCTTACGGGAAAAATAGGGATTCTGAGCGTCTGGGAAACCCTGACCGCTGCGCATGACAGAGGTGATGTCCTCCCCCTGTGTTAACATTGATAATAACAAAATGCTCCTAGCTTGTGTCTTGGGCATATGAACGTTTAGCTTATGAAGGTATCCGAATCCGGGACCAGGCTTTCATCCCGACGCTCCCCTCCCCCCTTCCAAAGGGGGGTTAGGGGGGATGGAGAGCACGGGACTTCCCGCCAGGAAAGTTAAATTATTTTTAATTATAACACTACATGACACAGGACAACTAAACTCGTCATATATGATGAAAGCAGGGCCTGACCTCTGTTGTTCATCAGGCATTTTCTCTTTATAGAATATACATATTAATAGTTATTCTACTATAGCTATTGACAATTTCTCACACGGCCATTAGAATGACTACTCTAGAAATGTAGATTCTGCCATGCTACTACAATACAAGTACAAGCTAAAACCCCATAAAAGTCAAGCGGTAATTATTGCTAATTGGTTGGATTGGTTGGAATTAGCCCGACGGCAATATAATTACCGTTTGGCTGAAAGGTTGAACTGGTTTGAAGCAACGCGCACACCAGTTAATGCTTATCCTGTTAATGTTTCAGTAGGGACGTTTAGCTAAAGCACAACTTTCCTAGGTCATGCTACCGCAAACGTTAACGCGGAGCGACATGAAACGCATTTTTGTTGAGTTGGGCGGTCACGAAAATGCGAACGTCCGTACAACGAATTTACCACGCATATTCCCGAGTTTAGGATACAAACCCTTATGGGGTAGAAAAAAGGACATTTTTGGTCATCCGATAACTAGAAAAGGTGACAAACATCCCAACATAATAAATGGTTATGTAGCTTGGGAAACAGTACAGTTAGCAAACTTAGCACACACTAAAAAACTTTTCCCCGAATACAAGTCTATCCACTCCCAGGTATTGCAAGATGTGATAAGCGCGCGTACAAACTACGATGGATAACTTGCGCCTTACCTGATAAAAATGGTAAGACGAGTGGTAGACCGAAATTCAAAGGGAAACATTATTATAATTCCTTAAGTTATCCTCAGTTATCAAATACCAATATTGTTAAAAATGCTAACGGTAGGTATTGTGTAAATTTACCAAAAATTGGCTTAGTCCCCTTAGTATACAATCGCAAAATACCAGTAGGATTCAAGGTTAAGACAGGTGCAGTAATCCGTGAAGCTCTCCGGATGGTATATTAGCTTCACTATAGAAGATCAAAGTGTGCCTTTGAGGCGTGCAGAAATTCAGCCCACCAGGAGAAAACTCATGCATGTATTGATTTAGGATTGTTACACTATGCTGTGACGAGTTATGGTGAGTTTTTAGAAGTGCCTAAGTTGTTCAGATTCTCTGAGCATCGCTTGTCCAAACTACAAGCAAGATTAGCTAAAAAACCCAAACATTCTAAGTGTTGGAAAATTCTCAAACATAAAATAGCTAAACTGCATCAATTAATAGCTAGACAACGTTTGAATTGGCAATTCTAGTTAGCATATCACCTGTTTTCAGATGTAAGTGTGATTTTTGTATAAAACCTACTCCTAGCACATTTAGTCAGACGTTGTAAAGCTAAATTAGGTGACAATGGTCAATTCTTACCCAATTCACAATCAGCCAAATCAGGATTGAATAAGTCTTTCCAAGATGCAGCAACTTATCAATTTCTTGATATTCTAGAGTATGTTGCCTGGAAGTTAGGCAAGAGAATTATCACGCGTAGATCCAAAAGGTACATCTCAGTATTGTTGGGAATGTTTGAATAAAGTCCCTAAAAGCTGATCATAGCGCTGGCATTCATGGCCAAAATGTGGTCAAGAGTTAGATAGGGACTATAACTCACCCACCCCTCTAGCTCCCCTCCCGGGAGGGGATGGGGGTGGGTAGGATTATTATCAATACAGGGGGAGGACATCACCTCTGTCATGCGCAGCGGCCAGGGTTTCTATGGCTGAAGAATCCCGCGTTCGTTATGTTGCGCTTACGCAACGTCGGGAGTATGTCAAGAAAAAGTAACCAGCAATGTAAAATATTATTTTGGGTTAATAAATAAAGATAAATCTACTCTCACACCAAGCAAATTAAGAATGTGAAGAATAACTTTATCCTAAATTGCCCTTACTTTCTCATAAAATCTAAAATCTAAAACTGGATTACTCATACTGCGTTATATGTTTACGCAGTAGCAATGTTAAATATTGAATGTTGAATCTTGAGGTTAACAATGAGGTATCGCGCTTTAATTGCTGTACTATTAGCTGTGTGTTTGAGTTTTTTAACTGCCTGTTCAGAAGGCATTGATAGTGATAAACCACTTACTTACGAAGATATTGTCAATACTGGGTTGGCCAACAACTGTCCTGAGTTACCAGAAACTGCTCGTGGTTCTATTGCTCTTGACCAAGATGGGTCTTACATTTTGACAGATTTGTGTTTGCAACCAACTACCTATTTCGTTAAAGAAGAACCAACTAACAAACGCCAAAAAGCAGAATTTGTCGAAGGCAGAAAATTAACACGTTATACTTCTACCTTAGAACAAATAACAGGTGAGCTTGTCTTTAATGAAGATAATTCCTTGACATTTAAGGAACAATATGGTATTGACTTCCAAGCCATAACTGTTCTTTTACCAGGCGGAGAAGAAGTTCCATTTTTATTTACAATCAAAGGACTTAGTGCTAAGAGCCAGCCTGGTATTACTGCTCTCAATACTTCTACTGATTTTAAGGGAATATATAATGTTCCTTCATACCGAGGCTCTAGTTTCTTAGACCCGAAAGGTCGTGGTGTGACTTCAGGATATGATAATGCAGTAGCTTTACCAGCTAGTTCAGACGATCAAGAGTTTGTCAAAGCTAATGTTAAGTCAGCAGATACTCTTCTCAAAGCTGGTGAGATGTCCCTTCAAATTACTAAAGTAGATGGGGAAACAGGTGAAATTGTTGGCTTCTTTGAAGCGGTTCAGCCTTCTGATACAGATTTAGGTGCAAAAGAAGCTGTAGAAGTTAAAGTTCGTGGTAATTTTTACGGTCGGGTAGACACAGTTTCTTAGGCTAATTGACATACTTCCCCGACACAATCTTGGATTGTGTCGGGGGTTATTTCAGTTATCAGTTATCAGTTATCAGTTATCAGTTATCAGTACATCTGGCGCTCACCATCGGGATTGAAATAAGGAATATTCTTATCCCCTAAAAAGAGGAAGCTTCAATAATGGATAATTGATAATGGATAATGGATAATTGATAATTGATAATTACCTCTCCCTAAAAGGAAGAGGATTGAATAAAAGGAAAATTTTTTCTTCTCTTGGTTGATTGGATATGGCGTTTGCTAGCGCAAAGCTCCGAAGTGCGCGTAGCGTCCCGGAGGGAAAGGAGACCCGAAGAATGCAGAGCCGCGAACGCTTTTCATATCGCGTAGCGTTAACGTTTACGGAGCATTCCTTCAGGAAAGTTTTGCGCTAGCTAAACGCCATCCCACCCTTCGGGAAGCTCCGCTTTTTATGTCGCGTTTGCTTTAGCATTCTGTAGGAAAGCGAAACGACCGCTTTTTTCTCCTTGCTTGTGAGAGGCTTTAAACCTTAATTATTCGGTAACTACCCCAATTTTTCGGTGAAATATTTTAATCTTTTTGGGATGACAAATGCTTTTTATCATCCCAAACTTGCTATAATTCCAGTCTTATGCCTCAAGAATTGAAAGTTAAGCAACGTTTGACTCCTGACTCCTACCCCTACCACAAGACTTTTTCAGCAAACCCTAATTAGCTATCCAAAATTAGTTACACATACTCTAAAGTTGAAAAGCATAAGTTATAAAAACTACAAATCAGTTTGAACTAAAACTCTAATTAAACAGTTGTGTTTAATATCACAGTCTAGCATTCCTAAACTCACAGCATTTATTGTAATATATGTCTATAAATATTAATGTGTATTTAATCTACCATAAGTGGTTGGCTCTCAAAATTATAATATAGCTATGTCTACCACCATTACTAAAGAACAAAAAAGTGAAAATCTAGAACTGTTGCGCCAGTATCAACAGTCTCCTTCTCATAAGCTCCGGAACCAATTAGTTAAACTAAATGTTGGACTTGTAAGAAAGGAAGTTTATCATTGGTTAAATCGATGTACGGAAACCTACGATGATTTACTCCAAGTAGGTTGTATTGGATTAATTCGAGCAATTGAACGATTTGACATCTCTAAAGGACGAGCCTTCAGTTCTTTTGCTACTCCTTATATCCGAGGTGAAATTCAGCATTATCTACGAGATAAAAGTCCTTCTGTACGCATCCCCAGAAATTGGTTAGCGATGGACCGGCAGGCTACAAAAATCATACAAGACCTCAGAGCTAAGTTAAAGCGGAAACCTACAGATTTAGAGGTAGCTTCTGCTTTAGATATTTCTTTAGATCAGTGGCATGAAATTCAAGTGGCCTGTCGTAACCGTGCCCCTCTGAGTTTAGATGCTCCAGTTCAAGATGAAGCTGATGGAGCTACTTCTTTGGGAGAATTACTCCCGGATCACCAATATCGTAGTTTTCAGTTAGCTCAAGAAGACCAAATTCGTTTACAGCAAGCATTGGCTAAATTGGAAGAGGGTACTCGTAAGGTTTTGGAGTTTGTGTTTCTGTGTGATTTGACTCAGAAGGAAACGGCTGAACGAATGGGAATTAGTGCTGTTACTGTTTCTCGGAGAGTCAAGAAGGGTTTAAAATCTCTGCAAAAGATAATGGAATAGTAATTAATAGCCAAATTAAAGTTAAAATATTTTAACTAACTAATTGAATTATTCAGGCATTTACCAAATACCCTGCACATAATGTTAATTAACTAAAAACTATAGTGCTACACTTGTATAGCAAACTAAATGATTTATGAAACTTTAGGGTAATTTCATCAACTCTGAAAAATCAAATAATGGGCTTTGCTAATTTTGGGTATGATTTGTATTTGTTGTTGATAATGCGCGACTCATACCTACAGGGATCGCTTTTACTATTGAATGAAAAATACTTCAGATGATTGAGTTTTGATTTTTATACTTTGATTCAGCAAAGCTTAATAATGGATAATATCATTTTTGGTTTGAGTTTTTAGTTTTGCTTTACTCCTGGAAATTCTTACCTTATTGGTAAAGCAAAACTAGGGGGGTAAAAGTTTTATCTAGACATTCAGTATAAAATTTCTAGACATTAAACATTGACAAGACAATTTTATTATCAACGCCTAATGTCTAATCTCATTTTTACTCTTTAATTTGCGTTAATTGACTTTTGTATTCCTCAAGTGCTGCTAAAACTTCTAGATTTGGGTTTGTTTCACTTTTCAATCTCTCCTCAAATTCGGCTAAAATTTCTGGAGGCAGTTTTTCTGGTATTTCGATAGATTCAGATTCATTTTCGTGGGGATAGGTTAATAATTGATATTCATTGAGATTTTGTTTAATAGAATGTCCATCGGATGTTGAAAATATGACATATAATTGCCACATAACTTGTAGAGAAAATAAACCTATTTTCCATAGTCTAAAATTTTATCTGAAAACTACTGAATTTTCAAACATACTATTACCGAAAAATTAAGGTATAAAGCCTCTACATTCATGCATAAAAAAGAAAAAAAATTCTTTTTAGTCAATCCTTATATTACAGAAAAGGTAATTATTAATTATTAATCGTTAATTATTAATTATTGAAAAACCCCGCCCAAGTTATAGATATGGGTGGGGTTGTTTTTTTATAACGACTATATTCCAGTCTTGATTGAAAGGCATAGATTAGATTTTGCCTTTCATCCAGTGCTTGAATATATTCTCCTTAACCATACTTTGTCGCAACACTTCAACTAAATATTCTTGGGCCTGTTCCCGACTCAAGTTTTTAACTTCGTCCCGTAGAACTTGTAATTTGAACTGTTGCTCCATAGTTAAACTGCTAGGCATTTCCATAGTTAATTTCTCCTTATTTAGATAATAGATATTGGCCTCTATCTTAAGGCCATCACTATGCTAAACGTATATCTTTCCTAATATGTAAATTATCGTAACATTTGCTTGACATACTGTCCATTATGTAGATTATAAAATTAATTTATTCCACAAAAGTTAACATTAATTTAATAAAACCCTGTTCTTAAGGGTGGGGTTTCAATAGAAGCTAGAAGTTATACATATAGTAGTCGTCTGGTTAGTTAGCAGATTTTCGTGTCTATCCAATACAGTCCCTGCTAAAAATTTAATTTATGACTTATGACTTATAACTTATGACTTCTGTTAAAATTAGGTTAGGACTAATGTTATAAGAAGTTGAAAAGTGGAGGACTGGTTAATGGACGCAATGGAATTTTTTCAAAGAAGTGCTGGTAAGTGGCGATCGCAACGGACAACTCATCACTTGGCCTTTAGACAAGCAGAAATGGGCAGCTCAGATATTCAAGTAACTAGCTTGGATGCTAAAGATCCAAAAATAGTAGAAATCTGCAAAATGCACGAAATTGACCCAAGTTTGGCTGCTGGAGGAGCTTTTGTAATTTGGGATGGTTCTATGGCCTGGGATAAAGATGATGAAAATCATCAGGGGTCAACTGTATTTGCTATTGTTCCTGACCCAGAAAATCCCAGAAAAGGCAGAATGTTGCGAGAGCGTGGGTATGCTGAAATTGTCCCAGTGGTGGGACGGTTTGAGATGGATGATGAAGATGGGCTAAATCTAATTACGGAATATGAAACTATGAGTTCTATTGAAAGATTCTGGTTTCCTAGTCCTAATCTGAGGATGCGAAGTAGTGCAGTGAAGCGGTTTGGTGGATTTAATACTTCTACTTTTTGCACGGAAGTTCGAGTAGAAGAAAATGACTCAGACTCAGACTCAGAAACATCTCAGGATACTAAACAATTTTATTCTGCTTTTGGCTGGTAGGTATAACAGAATTTATAATTTAGAATTTAGAATTCAGAAGTTAAATTCCCAGTCTAGTAGGGTGCGTTAATCAAATGTAATGCAACGCCTATCCCAAATATTTCACTGCGTTAAGCTATTGCGTATAGGGAATAAATTCATTTTATGAAGCACCACGGTCGAGGTGATGGATAGTGCAAATTTCTTCTATTGCGTATAGAGCAATAATAGATTCATTTGCTGAAGCACCCCGCAAGAGGTGATGGATAGGGAAAATTTCTTCTATTGCGTATAGAGCAATAATAGATTCATTTGCTGAAGCACCCCGCAAGAGGTGATGGATAGTGAAAATTTCTTCTATTGCGTATAGAGCAATAATAGATTCATTTGCTGAAGCACCCCGCAAGAGGTGATGGATAGTGAAAATTTCTTCTATTGCGTATAGAGCAATAATAAATTCATTTGCTGAAGCACCCCGCAAGAGGTGATGGATAGTGAAAATTTCTTCTATTGCGTATAGAGCAATAATAAATTCATTTGCTGAAGCACCCCGCAAGAGGTGATGGATAGTGAAAATT
>NZ_JAAHHT010000308.1 GCF_010672085.1 Okeania sp. SIO3I5 | reverse complement strand
TAACATAATTAGTTTTTCCACCCCCATCGCAATGACGCAGTGGTTAGCTTGTCTTGGAGTAATTTTTATTATTTAAAAGTTTGATAACTCAGAAAAGATTGCCACGGTATTAACGGTTCGGTCAACTAACATAATTAGTTTTTCCACCCCCATCGCAATGACGCAGTGGTTAGCTTGTCTTGGAGTAATTTTTATTATTTAAAAGTTTGATAACTCAGAAAAGATTGCCACGGTATTAACGGTTGGGTCAACTAAAATAATTACTATTCCCACCCCCCTCGCAATGACACAGTGGTTAGCTTGTCTTGGAGTAATTTTTATTATTTAAAAGTTTGATAACTCAGAAAAGATTGCCACGGTATTAACGGTTGGGTCAACTAACATAATTAGTTTTTCCACCCCCATCGCAATGACGCAGTGGTTAGCTTGTCTTGGAGTAATTTTTATTATTTAAAAGTTTGATAACTCAGAAAAGATTGCCACGGTATTAACGGTTCGGTCAACTCAAATAATTACTATTCCCACCCCCATCGCAATGACACAGTGGTTAGCTTGTCTTGGAGTAATTTTTATTATTTAAAAGTTTGATAACTCAGAAAAGATTGCCACGGTATTAACGGTTGGGTCAACTAACATAATTAGTTTTTCCACCCCCATCGCAATGACGCAGTAGTTAGCTTGTCTTGGAGTAATTTTTATTATTTAAAAGTTTGATAACTCAGAAAAGATTGCCACGGTATTAACGGTTGGGTCAACTAACATAATTAGTTTTTCCACCCCCATCGCAATGACACAGTGGTTAGCTTGTCATTGCGAGGCGGTAATTACAGCGCTTTTCATTTGAGTAAACCACAAAGTAGGGGCGAATGGCATTCGCCCTCATAAGGTTATCATTTTTTTATGTGGTTCATTGACATAAAAACTGCTGTAAACAGTTAAGCTGATGGAAAAAGCATTAACTTAGCCGAAGCAATCTCATGGTTGAGAGATTGCCACGGGGGGGTATTAACGGTTGACAAGAGAAAATAATTACCAGGACTTACGCAGAACCACCATATCTAGTAGAGGGCGAATGCCATTCGCCCCTACAAATGGTGTATGATTTGGAATTTTGCGTAAGTCCTGATTACTTTTCCCACCCCCCTCGCAATGACGCAGTGGTTAACTTGTCATTGCGAGGCGGTAATCAAACAGTTAAGCTGATGGAGAAAGTGTTAACTCAGCCGAAGCAATCTCATAAGTTGTAATCAAAAACAGCCTCTCAATAAAATTCTAGAATATCATTCTTTATGATGCAACACCCCAGGGAACTCAATCTGAACAGTGGTTTCTTCTTGGTAGGTACTGAAAATCTTGATTTTCCCTCCATACAAATCAACGATCTTCTGAGCAATCTTCAATCCCAAACCAACACCCTGCTGTTCATATTTATAACGTTCAAATTGCATGAATGCGCCTATTTTATCAATTTGCTCTTGAGTCATTCCCCGTCCACAGTCACTAATATTGAGTTGAAATACCTGATCTACAACTTGACCACAGATTTTTACAGGAGTTTGAGGATCAGAAAACTTAAACGCATTGTCTAATAACTCATCAATTAACCACTGAAGATGCTGAGAAGTAAACCTGATTGTACCAGCTTGAATTTCCAGAGTCAGATCGTTGAAACGATCGAGAGCTTTAGCTTTGGCAGTTGCAATCTTTGAAATCAAGGATGTGTTGGTTTCAGCCCCCTGAAGATCCATATCTGAAGTCGGATCGTCTAGGGATTTGTAAGCTTGTAACTCCAAGTAAAGATAAGTTAGGAATTTTTGGGTCACCTGTTCCAAGCGTCTTGCCGATTTTGTGCCAATATTGATAATCTCTTGAATCTCTTCAGTATCCATTTCATCAAGATAATCATCGAGCAAAAGAAAACTGGACAAAATACCATTTAAAGGAGTGTTCAACTCATGGGATAAACTGCTAGCAAGATTTCCGCGCAACTCAGTCAAACTATTTTCTAGCAATTGGATAGTGCTTTGCTGCAGTTTAGACCAGTTTTGAATCTTGTCGTATTGTTGTTTGATCCGCACCATAGAATGAACCCTAGCACGCAGTTCAAGACTATTAACAGGTTTACTGATAAAGTCATCAGCACCAGCAGCTAGGCAGCGAGCCAAATCTTCTTTAGAAGTTAAAGCAGTAATCATAATGATCGGCACTGCCTGCCATTCTGGCATTGCTTTAATCTGACGACAGACTTCTATTCCATCTATCCCAGGCATCATCACATCTAGCAAAATTAGATCGGGGTGAAAAAAACTGCCTAGAGACTCAAGAGCATCTTGACCATTCGGTGCATAACTTAACTCGTAGTCTTGATTTAGGAATAAGCCTTCGATCACATCAAAGTTTTCAGGTTCATCATCCACTACAAGAATTGAAATACTATTTTTCATTAGCTTAATTCACCAACGCTCAAATTTTTTTCAATTATAGTTGCTAGTTGCTTCAATCTCACAGGCTTAGTAAAATAATCTGTAGCCCCTGCAGCTAAACATTTTTCTCGATCGCCATCCATGGCCAAACCCGTGAGAGCAATAATGGGAGTATCTTTCAAAGCTGAATCCTGACGAATTTGCTTCATAGCTTCTAGACCATCTACTTTTGGCATCTGAATATCCATCAAGATTAAGTCTGGATGTTCAGACTTTGCCTTATGAATCGCCTCTTCTCCATCCTGGGCAATTATCACCTTGTATCCCTTGATTTTCAGATAGCTAGAAATTGTTTTAATATTGGGCAAACTATCCTCTGCTAGTAAGATACAGAAAGGGACAATGGATGTCTCGGAAGTTGCTTGGGTAGGAGGAGCAACAGAATCTATTGGTAATGTGGGAGTAGATGACTGGAGCGGTAAATCATCAGAGGGTAGATCAAACCAAAAGTGACTGCCCACTCCTTCTTCACTTATCACTCCTACCTGTCCCCCATGCAACTCTACAATTTGTTTGACTAAAGACAGACCCAAACCCGTCCCTGAATATTTGCGGTTTAAAGCACTATCGAGCTGAACAAAGGGTTGAAACAACTTCTGGATATTTTCCTGAGTAATGCCAATTCCGGTATCAATAACAGAAAATCTGATCCATGTCTGACTGCTGTTGGGGGATGATTCTGTATTAGCATAATTTAATTTAGAAGCCTTTACTTTTGAAGTAACTTTTAAGGTAATAGAGCCTTCCACTGGGGTAAATTTAATGGCATTGTTGAGTAAGTTAATTAAAACTTTAGCAATTCGTTGTTTATCAATAATCAGGTCAGGCAAGGTGGAGGTAATGTGCAGATGGGTTTTAATTTGTTTGTTGAAAGCCTGCTGTCTAACTAAAACCATGCTATTTTCACAAAGATCGTTGATTTTGGTTAGTTGGTACTGTAGTTTCATTTGACCCGATTCAATCCTGGTCAGATCTATAATGTCATTAATTATTTGCAACAGGTGATTTCCGTTTCGATCAATAACCTTGATAGCATCTTTTTGAACCTCACTGATTTCTCCATATAATTTGTCTAAAAGTATTTCACTCGTGCCCAAGATGGCATTTAGAGGAGTTCGGAGTTCGTGGCTAATTGTCGCTAGAAATTCATTTTTAAGCCTGGTGGCATGGGCTAATTCAACATTAGTTCGTTGTAATTCTGCTTCAGCTAGCTTGTGACTGCTCACATCAATATTAACACCAACCATGCGTTGGGGTTCATCCCGATCGTTTTTTTGCACAATAGCATGAGCTTCGATCCAGCGAATTGAGCCATCTGGAACAATTATTCGGAAAACGGTGTCGAAATTCTTTTCTCCTCGGAGAGACTGCGAGAGTAATTCCTTTGCCTGGGGAGCGTCCTCTGGATGTAAAGTCTGTTCCCACAGTTCAATTGTATTTGTCAAGCTGGATAGTTTGACGCCGTATACTTCGCAGATATAATCATCCCAAGTTAGGCGATTGTGAGGAATATCCCAGTCCCAGACCCCTATTTTAGCAGCACTGGTGGCTAATTCCAAGCGTTCGTTTGTGGTTAGCAATTTGAGTTTAGCTTGTTCCAGTTGATCTAATACTTCCTTTAACTCATTGGCTTGATCTCGGTGGCTAACTTCAGATGCTTCTAACTGTTGATACTGTATTTTTAGCAAACGATCTGATTTTTTAACAAAAACTAAGAGGATAACATAAACTATTGTCAGGATCGCGAGACTACCCAGTGAAAGATTTTTCTGGGTTTGGTTAATCTCTTGCAACAAGGGAGTAACGTCAGTGTAAAGCTCAAATACCCCAACAATATCTTTGTTGTTGCCATTGACATAAATTGGAATGTAGCTGGACAAGAGATCACGATTTTCTAGGTTACTGTTTAATGCTTTGAAGGTATCTCTGTGCCCCAATTGACTGACGACTTCACCAGACTTAGAC
Source organism: Okeania sp. SIO3I5 (assembly GCF_010672085.1). GTDB lineage: Bacteria > Cyanobacteriota > Cyanobacteriia > Cyanobacteriales > Microcoleaceae > Trichodesmium. The sequence continues at coordinate 5,493 of NZ_JAAHHT010000308.1, read as the reverse complement.
AATAAAAAGCCAGATGATTTGCTTTTATCTTGCCCTATTTCTGAAAAATTAGTAGAAAACACAGTACGTCCCTGTAAGTCATAAATTTTAACTTTCAGAACTGAGGAGCCTTCTACTTTTTGGGTAACAATTTCATTGATTTGACGAGTTTGAGAATGTGCTGCCAGTGCTTCATCACTAAAAGTCTGGGTTGAGGACAAAAAAGTCTCGTATTCTTGCCATATTGTATTAGCAAAAAACTGTGTCAGTATCACATTGTTCTTTTCCGTTAAGTTCAGCAGATTAGATACTACTTGCTGACGATACAAAACTGCAAGTAGAGTAATGGCTAAAATAAATGAGCTGAGGCTAGCTAGCGAAAAGTTTCGGAGAAGTTGAAAGCTTTGCTTAATCATAGTAGTGTTTGTTAATGTTTACGATCATTGAAAGATTTATTAGGTAGGGTTTGCTGAAAAAGTCTTATTGGCAAGGGTAGGAGTCAGGAGTCAGGAGATAGGAGATAGGAGACAGGAGACAGGAGATAGGAGACAGGAGTCAGGAGACAGGAGACAGGAGATAGGAGATAGGAGTCAGGAGACAGGAGACAGGAGATAGGAGATAGGAGTCAGGAGACAGGAGACAGGAGACAGGATAAATGGGAATTATATCATGTCCGGTTGAATATTTACTCTTTGGAAAAGGTAAGGTAGGAGGCAGGAGGCAGGAGGCAGAAGGAAAGAAAAGGTTAGAAGGGAAAAGGTTTTTTTATCCCTGATTATCCGGACATAATATGACAGAGGATATAGTCGGATATGAAAGTCTCTTAATTTTTCTGCTGTTGTCTGCTCACCCATCCTCGCTTGAATTAGAGACTATTTTTTCAATCATCGTTGTCAGTTGCCTCAACCTAATAGGCTTACTAAGATAATCTGTAGCCCCTGCATCTAAACACTTTTTTCGATCTCCAGGCATGACTAAAGCGGTGAGGGCAATAATAGGGATATCTTTGATCGCTGAATCCTGACGAATTTGCTTCATAGCTTCTAGACCATCTAATTTTGGCATCTGAATATCCATCAAGATTAAGTCTGGATGTTCGGACTTTGCCATATTAATAGCTTCTTCTCCATCATGGGCAGTTATCACCTGATATCCCTTGACTGCCAGATAGCCAGAAATTGTTTTGATATTGGACAAGTTATCCTCTGCTAGCAAGATGCGACAAGGAGTAAAAGGTGAATTAGAAGTTTCTTGAGTAGAAGCAAGAGAATCTCTAGATAAGTTGGGAGTAGACTTAAACAGTAAATTATCACAAGGTAGATCAAACCAAAAGTGACTGCCCGCCCCTTCTTTACTTGTCACTCCTGACTTGCCCCCATGTAACTCTATAATCTTTTTCACCACAGACAGACCTAAACCAGTCCCTGAATATTGGCGGTTTAAAGCACTATCGACCTGAACAAAGGGTTGAAACAACTTCTCTATATTTTCCTGACTAATGCCTATTCCGGTATCAATCACAGAAAATCTGATCCATGTCTGACTGTTATTGGCAGATGCTTCAGTGCTAGACAAATTTTCTGGATTAGTTTCTGCTTCTACAGTAGTAACTTGCAGGGTAATAGAGCCTTCCTCTGGCGTAAATTTAACAGCATTATTGAGTAAATTGATCAATACCTGACAGATACGACGTTCATCAACGATCAGCTCAGGTAGGGAGGAGGGAATTTTCAGATGGGTTTGAATTCGTTTTTTGAAAGCTTGCTGTTTGATGAAAATCAGACTATCCTGGCAAAGTTTCTTGATCTTGATCGGCTGACAATTCAGTATTACTTGCTTCGACTCGATCTTAGACAGATCGAGAATATCACTAATTAGTTGCAACAGGTGTTTTCCACTTTTAGCAATAATCTTGAGGGCATCTTGTTGGCGCTCATTCACCTCTCCATAGACTTGTTCCTGAAGGGTTTCAGTCATTCCCAAGATGGCATTGAGAGGAGTACGGAGTTCATGGCTCATGTTTGCTAAAAATTCATCTTTGAGCTTGGTAGCACGGGCTAGTTTTGCATTGGTGTGTTGTAGTTTTGCTTCAGCAGCTTTGTTAAGGCTAATGTCAAACATAGTAGAGCGCGTCATTATCAAGTTCCCTGCATCATCTTTAATTGCGATGGCATTTACACTAAACCAGCGAATCGATCCATCTCCTGTAATTATCTGATATTCCACGCGATCGACGGAGCTTTGTGTCTTAAACTTGTTAAAGTTTTCCCAAAAAACCTTTTGACTTTCTGGGGTGAGGAAATCGAGAAATTTCTTTTTCCCTAAAACTTCTGAGCGAGTATAACCCAACCATTTTAGTTCCGTGTCATTTATCCGTACATAAGTTCCGGCTGCATCCAGGGAGTGATAACCACAGGGAGCTTTATTGTAGAGGTCTTCAACTTCGCGGCTATATCGCTGCAAAGCTAATTCTGCTTGTTTGCGCTCTGTGACATCTTGACAAACACAAATTATCAGATCGTTTTCTAAGAAAGTCAAGGAAATTTCTTCAGTCAAGATACTACCATCTTTGCGTAAGGCAGTTATTTCTCCCTGCCAAGAATGATTTTGTTTTAATAGTTGAAAAAATTCTCGATCAAATTTTTCTAACTCCTCAGCAGAATGAATTATTTTCCTGCTTTTACCCACCAGTTCTTCTTGACTCTCATAGTCAAACATCTCAATGTATGAAGGGTTCACATCTTGGTAGAAATCATTCTTGATGCTCGCGGTTCCATCCACTGCAGCTTGAATACTTGCGAGCTGTTGAGCTATTTCGGCTTCGGCTTGTTTTTTTTCGGTAATATCAAAGCGGATGGCTAAGTATTGATAGGGTTTGCCCCGATCATTTAAAAAGGGGGTGATCGTACTATAAACCCAATATAAGTTCCCATTTTTAGCTCGGTTACAAATATCACCTTGCCAGACTTTACCCTTTGTAATAGTTTGCCATAAATTCTGGAAAAAGCTAACAGAATGGAAACCTGAATTAACAACCTTATGGGTTTTGCCAAGTAATTCCGATCGGGAATAACCAGAGATTTCACAAAATTTGTCATTAGTATAAGTAATAATACCTTTGGCATCTGTAATCGCACAGATCGCTGATTGATCAAGGGCTTTTTTAAACTTTGAGAGTTCTTGAATTAGTTGGCGACGCTCAGACTCTATTACTTTGTCTTCTGTAATGTCTCGGAATATACAGCGACTTATTTTGGGATAATTATTTGGTTCAAAAGCGATGTTGCCTTCAACGATAATTTCCTTTTGGTTTTTGCTAATAAATCTCAACTCAATACTATCAGTTTCAGCAATTCCTTGTTGTATTTTATTCATTAAATTCAGCCAAAGTTTGTAGCAACTTGGATGAAGAATATCGAATATTGTTAGGGTTGGAACTTCTGTTGATGAATAACCTAAAGTTTCTTGCCAAGATTTGTTAACATATTCAAACTTACCATCTTCGATCCGAACCCTATGAATTAAGTTTTTAGCATTATCAAATAAGTGCTGCAATTGTTGAAGTAAATTTTTCTGGTAAATGGCATAGTTAATTGAGCGCACTAAATTATCCTGAGAAATTTTACCTTTGACTAAATAATCTTGAGATCCTTGATGTATAGCAGCTAAAGCAAGATTATGACTATTTAGGCTAATTAAGACAATAATTGCCACTGTAGGCGCAGCAAGTTCAACAGCTTGCAGAGTAGCTAAACCTTGACTATCTGGTAGGTGTAGATTAAGGATCACAACATCTGGCTTATGGTTTTGGAGGTGGGTCAGAGCAGTCTCTAACAGAGAAAAAAACATAACATTGAAGAATCCAGCTTTAGTTAAAAACTGCTCGATCATATCAACATCATCAGGATTATCTTCAACTACCACAACTTCGATCTGGTCGTTATCGATCTTATCTTTTGCTTTGGCGCTTTGAAGTTTTTTGTGGATTTGGACTAAGATACTCTTCTTAGGTGAGAGTATATTCTTGTTTCTCTTTAATAAGAGACTATCCGTTGCCTGTAGTCGCTCTTCAACTTTCTGGCGGTAAACAAATTCTTCTTGGAGTTCACTCTTTAAAGTTTTGACTTCTGTTTCTAGCTTACTAGAACGACTTTCTAGTAAAGCTACTTTTTCTGCTTCCAAGCTCACTACCTTAGATTGTAAAACTTCTGCTAACTTATAAATTTCTACAGGGTTGATAGCTTTTAGCAAGCTTGTTGCAGTGACAACCCCCAGTAGCTGACTCTGCTGCCCTGTCACGATCACCCGACTGATGTTTTTTCGTTCCATCAACTGCTGTACTGACCACAGTGAGTCCTCTGGATGAACTGCAAACACAGGGGTACTCATCACTATTTCAACCCTGTAATCTGCTAACCGCAATCCCAATGCTTGAAATTGGACGATATCTCCCTCAGTTATTATGCCCATAGGGGTTAGAAAATTGGCATCAGCAGAGATTGCAGAAGTTTTCTGATTGTTAGATTCTACGATGATAACAGAACTAACCTTGTGCTTAAACATCTTCTGGGCGATCTTTAACAGGGAGCAGTCTGTTTTGGCAGAGACTACTTGATCGGTCATTACTTCTGCAACACGCCGTAGTTGCATCAGTTCAAATGCTTGGGAAGACTGGCGCAAACTGCTATGGGTTAATATTCCCACCAACTGGTCTTGGTCATCAAGGACAGGTAGGTGGCGAATATGGTGTTGCTGGATGAAGTTGATTATTGAAAATAAGTTAGAAAGCTCAGATTCTCTCACAGTCAAAACAGGAGAAGTCATTGCCTCTCTCATAACCAAGACATCGAGGTTAGGTTTCTGGATACTCAGGCCCACTATATCCCGCTCGGTTAGAATACCGACTACTTTGGCCTCTTCTATTACTACTACACAGCTAGCTCGTGCTTGCCTGTGCAGACTATCCATGTTATCATTGTCAGTTTGAGTAGTGCTGCATAATGAATCCACATTCCCCATCTGAGCGATCGCTTCACTGACTTTTTGCTCTGGAGACACTACTAATGGATTCTTGACGATCGCTGACTTAATCATTATTTCTAAGGAGTTATCAGAGATAGGAGATAACATAAAACTGAGGGTTTATATTTATTTGCTATAATTTGCTATAATCTATTATAACCTACATGCCTTACTTCACAATTGTATCTTCGCCATTCCTCAGCAGGACTACCAAATTTTTAAATTCGTATTCATGCTTAACATATTTTAGTTGAGGATTTTTGAGCACGATTACTGTATAACCGGATTTTATATCAGGAGAAAATCATAGTTGTAATAAGGTTTCACGGAATTCAAAAGTCATGCTTTGAGTGCGTAATTAGGGTTTGCTGATTAAATATAAAAGCATTGACTCCTAAAGGTTTTAGCCTGTAATGGTCTTGAAAAAGTACAAGGTTTTTGTTCTAGGGAGTTCAAAAAGTTAGGATTTTGAGTTGACTGTGGCAGAAAAAT
>NZ_JAAHHT010000307.1 GCF_010672085.1 Okeania sp. SIO3I5 | reverse complement strand
AGTCTTTATTATTTTCAAAAGAAAGAGGAAGAAGAAATTAAAAAAGGGAACTAAGTAAAATTTGTGAATCTAATCAGTAATTATGCCAGTTTGATAAATGTTTGCTACAAATACTGGAACTGTTTCTAGTAGTTGTAGGGGTGATTCGCGTAATTAGGAGCATTCCGTAGGAAATCACCCGTACAGTAGAAAGAGCTGTTATTATCATTGTTGAAGAAAAAATTCGATGCTGCCAAATCTACATCTGATTTTAACTACTTTGTTGGCAAAAATATTCGTAACATTCTTTTTTCACGCTTGGTATTAAAGGCAGAGAAAAAATGATAATGAAAAGTTTACGAAAGTCAGCGATCGCTAACTTTTTCTCCGACCCAAAACTGAAGCTTGTTAAACTTAATGAGCAAGAATATATGGAAGGACTAATTGCTTTTCGGAGCCAGCAAAATGAACAAGAGATGATTCTTAAAGCTACATTTCAGGCGATGGAAAAACATAACTCTTTAACTTATTGAAAAAATTAGGAAATTTCAGGTAATTTCTAATAAAGCTACTCCTAAAACTATCAAAATAATTGATATAATTTTAGCTTTATTTGCTGATTCCTTAAACCAAGTTATGCTGATAGTAACAACTAGCAGAGTTCCTAAACCACAACAGATAGTATATGCTATTCCCATATGAATTGTTTTCAGAGCTAATGAGAAAAAAAATAAGTCAATACCAATCATTAAGAAAGTCAGAATTGAAGGATATATTCTGGTAAAATCTTTCGATAGCTTCAGAAAAACAAAAGCTAACGCACTAAATAAACTGCTCAAAACTAAGTACAAAAAATCCATAATTTCTTATTTATATTCCTGAGATTTTTCTTCGGTTAAAGGTGTAGTATTTAGCTTTAAACTAATCACCCCGATAATAACGATTGCCATGCCAACCCACTGTAGGAAAGTAATAGATTCGTGCATAAATAAAACTCCGACTAAAGTTATCAATACTGCTCCCAAACCAGCCCAAACACTATAAGCAACACTAGCCTCAATCGTTCTATATGCTAAAGGTAACATCACAAAGAAACTAATGCCGTAAAATACAAATCCCCATAGAGAAGGCCACAAATAAATAAAACTTTCTGACAACTTTATAAAAGTAGTAGCAACAGTTTCTAAGACAATTCCTAAGAGGAGATAAATCCAACCGAGCATTTTTTAATTCCTTACTGGTTTAATCATTAGTCTTAGTTTACTTTATCAGGACTTACGCAGAATTACCATATCTAGTAGGGGCGTTTCATGTTGCAGAGCAAAACGGAGAAATTATAATTCTAAATTCTGTAAGCTTTTATTATTTCCAAAAGCAGAAATAATAAAAGGGAACTAAAAAAAATTTAAAATAACTATAGAAGTTTAAATTATTGTTATATCATGTCCGGTAGCATCGGTATTTTCAACAATTAATAATTAATAATTACCTCTCCTTGAGAAGAAGAGGATTGACTCAAAGGAAATTTTTTTCTGATTTCTCCTTTAAAGGAGAGGCTTTCAACCTTAATTATTCGGTAAAAGGGTAAGAATTCAGAATTTATAATTTAGAATTCATAAATTTGGGATGAAAGCTTGATTTATCTTGGAATTAAGGGTATTAACCCCGAAAAAACTTAAATTTCCTGTAGATATTCACCGTTTAGTTTACACTTTCCAATACCAGCGGACATGATATTATTGGTCAATATTTTGTAAGTAATTTTCAAGATAAATGGAGTAAATTTATGTTTATCAAAGGAATCAAAAAAGGTAAAATTATTGAGTTATTGGAGGAGGTAGATTTTCCTGATAATCAAGAGGTTTTAGTAGAAATTAAAAAGGTAGGTGATTTTTGGTCAGCTTTACAAGATTTTAGGGCAAGGTTCAACAATTAATAATTAATAATTAATAATTAATAATTACCTCTCCTTGAAACTGATAGGATTGACTAATCATGAAAATTTTTATTTATTATCCCCTATCCAAGGGGAGGCTTTAAACCAAAATTTTTCGGTAATTTCAGTTATCAGTTATCAGTTAGCCTCATATCGTCGGAACTGCGTTAACAGTTATCAGTACCTCTAGCTGTTTGCGCAGCATGACCTAGGAAAGCATTAGGATTGAACTACGGAATATTCTTTTTTTATCTCCTGAAAAGAGGAGCGGTGACTACCCAATTTTTTGGTGAATTATGAGTGAGTGGAAGGAGGCGAAAATAGGATTAATTCAAGAAATTAATAGACATCTCCAAAAAGAAAAAATGAAACCAATTCAAGAGCTGAAATCAACAATTTCATTCCTTATGCTCTATTCCCTATTCCCTTACTTCTGCAAGAAGTGTAATAATTTACAAGAGATTTTCAATTTGGAAGTAGATTTTAATGAGGGAAAATTAAAGCTATTCATTAATTAATCTATGAATCAAACTATGCCAAATTAAACCAACAAGAATTAACCCTAAACCTACTAACCAAATTTGCTGTTCTACCCAAAAAGCTAAAAATAAACAAGAAGCTAAACCTACCCAACCTAACCATTTAGGATAAAGTCTTTCCTCTGGAGAAAGTTGGAGAGCAGCAAAATTAGTAATAGCATAATAAATCAAAACATTAAAAGCACTAAAAGACCAAGTAGTTTTCACATCTCCAATTAAAACTAAAAAAGCGATCGCTACCCCCACCACTACCACAGCTACATAAGGTGTAGTTTGCCCACTATTCAACCTCGCAACAACTTTAGGCAAATCTCGCCGTCGCCCCATTGCCAACAAAACCCGCGACAAACCCAAAATCAAATTTAACAACACTCCCAACATTGCCGTAATAGCACCGACAGCAATTAATTGAGGAATCACTCGAACACCTAAACCCGATCTGGCAATAACTTCTAAAGGTGCAGCTAAACTTACATCCGCTTGAGATAATTTTTGAATTACTTCTTCACCAACTCCCACAATAATTAGAGCGCTCGATATATATAAAAGACAAGTAACAATCATACTTAGAGCGATCGCTCTAGGAATAGTACGTCGTGGTGCCTTAACTTCCTCACCCAAAGTTGCAATACGGCCATAACCAGTATAAGCAACAAACATTAAAGCAGCAGCTTCTAGTAAAGATGGGATAGGTTTATCCGTAGCAAAAAAAGGCGTTAAATTTTCCCCTCCAGACAAGACAACTTTAGGTATTCCTGCCAAGATAAATACAACTAGAGAAAATAATGTAATCGAAACAATAAAAATATTAGTGAAATTAGAACGACGAATGCCACTTAATACAACTATAGTTAATACAACCACAGCAGTTAAAGCAGTTAACATCAACCAAGTTTGATAATTTTGATTATACACACCAAAAGCATTCAGCAAATAACCAGCAAAACCCAAAGCAGCAGTAGCAGCAGAAGCACTTTTCGCTAACAGAAACATCCATCCGGCAATAAAACCCAACCAATGATTTAGATATTTGTAACCATATTCATAAGTACCCCCACTCACGGGATGGTTTGCTGCTAACTGGGCGCTATTAAAAGCATTGCAGGTAGCAACAACAGCACCTATCGCTACAGCAATAATTACCGACGGACCCGCAATACCAGCAGCAATACCAATACTAACAAATACTCCAGTGCCAACAATTGAACCTAATCCCATAAGGGTAGCGCCGAACACGCCAATTTCTCGTCTAAGTTGAGGTGCCATTTCAGTTATCAGTTATCAGTTATCAGTTATAGCGCTACGCGCTAGGGAACAGGGAACAGGGAACAGGGAACAGCAGACTTTTAAAGGCTTTCAGGATTTAGAAATGTCCCAACCTTAATGCCTAGTGCTATATCAGTTATATCATGTCCGGATAATTAGTTATAAAAAAACTTTCTTCTTCTTCTCCTATTCTTCTTCTTCCTCTTCCTTCTTTCTTCCCTCCTGACTCCTGACTCCTGACTCCTGACTCCTCCGTAGTTATTTATTTATCACTGTTCAACCGGACATGATATTATTATACCAAATCCGGTTATAAAACGATGCTACCGGACATGATATTATTATCATTTTTGACCATGAAATAATTCGATATCCTAAAAGCTTTACTAACCAATAATGCATGAATTTTGAATTCCGCGTAGCGGCACTAGATACTCTTGGAAAGGCCCAAATATACAGGAAGAGCGATCGCAAATTCTGTACCCTTTCCAGGTTGAGAAATTACTTCTATTTTTCCCCGGTGCTTTTCAATAATCTGATAAGAAATTGACAGACCCAAACCTGTCCCCTTTCCTACTTGCTTCGTTGTAAAAAAAGGATCAAAAATTTTCTCTTTGATTTCTGGTGGTATTCCGGGGCCATTATCTCTAATTTTTACCATGACTTGAGCTTCAGCTACATTTTCCGTTTGAATCACAATCTGTTTTGGTTGAATATCCGACTCAAGTATTGCATCAATAGCATTAGCAATAATATTCATAAACACCTGATTTAATTGAGCTGAATAACATTCTACGAAAGGTAAATCTCCATAATTTTTGATAATTTTAACTCTATGTTTGAGCTTATGATTGAGAATTAACAGTGTGTTATCAATTCCTTCATGGATATCTGTAGGTTTAACCTTACTTTCATCTAGTCGAGAAAAATTCCGTACCGACAATACAATATTCTTAATCCTCTGAGTTCCCATCTGCATAGAAGAAATTATGTGGTAAACATCCGATCTAATATAATCAATATCAATCTCAGCCATTAAATCTTCGATTTCCGGATGTACATCAGGATACAACTGTTGATAAAGATCGAGTAAATCAAAGATACCTTCTGTATATTCCTTAAGAGGAATAATATTACCATCAATAAAATTGATTGGGTTATTAATCTCATGGGCAATTCCTGCCACCATTTGCCCTAAACTAGACATTTTTTCGGTTTGAATCAGTTGTGTCTGGGTTTGTTTCAAGTTTTCTAAGACTTGTGTCAGTTCTGTCGTGCGTTTTTCTACTCTTTGATTAGCTAACTTTAATTCTTGGGTGTACTTTCCTACCCATTGTATTAGCTGATTGAGAGAAATAGCTAATAACCCCACTTCATCAGTAGTGCTGACTGTAGCTTGCAGGTCAAAATTAGATTCTGCTGTTACCTGTTGGGCAGTTTCAGTTAAACTCCTGATAGGACGGGCGATCGCTCGACTGGTATACAACGCCAAACCAGTAGCGATCGCCACCGATAGCACCATACTGCCAATAATAATTTGTAACCGCAATATTTCCGAACGTAGCATTCGATCGTTAGCTTTGCTTCGTTGTGTCTTTGCGGTATCTATTAGGTTGTCTAAACTTTCTGAAAGTTTTTCAAACTGAATGCGAATCTCAAATGCCTCTTTTCCTGTGTTGGCAGCTAATACTCGTTGCTTGGCAGTTGGAATATCTTCTGGTAACAAATTAACCGGATCTATTTCCTGCCAAATTCTCTGCATTAATTTAGTATGTAAATCCCATGTCTGACCATAACTTTGCAATACTTCTTGAAAAACTTCCTGCTTTACTGCTAATTGATTTGGTTGATTTTCAATCAGATCGTTGAGAGCAACCATTACTTCTTTGATTTGCTTACTCTTGCCCAAGAATTTAGTAGTTTCATACTCAAACGATACAGGACTAGCAACTACACCAGCTAGTTGTTGGGGGTGGAATTGCACCTGCCAAATAGCACTTTCTAATTCCTTTAATAGACTATACTTATTCTGTATCAATTTTAGCTGGTCTTGGGTTTTTCTGTGGTAGTAGTCTCCTACAATTAGCCCTACGGTTGTACCCAAAACAGCAATACCAACTGCCAGGGAATAACCATAGCCAATTTTTTTAGCTATACTTAAACCTCCGATCCAGCTCCTAACCAAGCTCCTAACCACAGAGAAAAGTTTCCTAGTTTTCATACCGATAACCTCATCAGTAGTATGTTACTGCATTACTTAATAAAATCACCTTCTCCCATTGCTTTATACACATCACGAATCATGTCATAATCACTATCGTTGGCACTAACTAGGGTAGCATCTTTGAATTTCAAATCAAAAGATGCTGACACAGATAGAATTGCTTGCAGTAGTCTGCCCTGATTTTTCAACATTCGATCGCGAATTTCATCTACCAACATTGGTTCCAGTTTGCTACTAGCAATAAAAACATCATTAGGTAAAGTCGGACTTTTAGCTAGTAAGAAATAATCACTCTCGGATACATCTGCCTCTTGTATAGCTTGTTCGTATCTATGCAAAGTTCTTCCCCAAGCATCAACCTCACCATTTTTTAATCCCTTTAACTGATACTCTTTTGAACTGACAATTTTCACATCAGATTTAGGATTCAATCCAGCATCCATCAGCATTTTAATCGGTCCAATATAACTCCCCGTGACTCCTATCCTACCTAACTCAATAGTTTTGCCTCTTAAGTCAGCTAACGACTTAATATTACTGTCTCCACGGACAGCAATAGCGGTACGGTAGTTAGGGCGTCTTAGGGCAACAATAGGCACAGCATTTGTCCTTGTCCTAACGATCACATATTCTGATGGCCCGACCAAAACCAAATCTACTTTACCCAACTGTAATTCTGTTGTCGCTTGCACAAAGTTATCAACAGGAAAAAATTCAATTTTTGTTTGTAAAATCTCCTGCAAAGCAGTTCTAAATGGTCCATAATCACGCTGTAACTGTTCGAGACCTTGAACATCGCTCACAGCAAATAGGAGTTTTTCTTTCTCCTTGAGAGGAGAATTACGGTTATCTCCTTGAGTTGCTGTACAACCAGCAACAAACAGGAGAAAATACCAAAACAAATGACGTCTCAACATAGTATTTACTGATATAGCAAAAGGCAGAAAGCAGAAGGCAGAAGGCAGAAGGCAGAAGGCATCCCCCCTTTGAAAGCTATGCTTTATAAACATCTTTCTCTTTTCATAAAACTTGACAACATAGACAAGTTATGCGCAAGCTCCTCAAAGGCTTTTTTTGGGAGAAAAATGTGTTGAAAAATACATTTTTTTGATAACTGTAGACAGAATTCTTCCTCCCCCTCCTCCCCCTCCTCCCCATCTTCCCCACCCTCCCACAAGGGTTTCAGGAGTTTATAAGGGATAGCTTGTGATTGGGGGGGAAAAATCTGGCTTTGTCTGGGTTTTAGGCTTTTGATATGTCCTAACCTTTACTTCTACTACTATAAGTACCTTTTCCTTAAGGGTAGGGTTTCAATTAAACTTTATAGCAAGGAACGGGGAACAGTTGGAAAAATATTTCCAGAATAATGCTATGGAATTTAATATAATATCATATCCGGTTGAATAGTTATAAATAATTAGGGAGGAGTCAGGAAACTCGAGACTCGAGACTGGAGAAAAGAATGTACCAGAAGAAAGAAGTGTTTTTATCACGCTCTTATCCGGACATGGTATAACTAGGACTTTTGCAAAGAAACCGGGTTTCTTGGATAAACCGTTGTTTTTAACAGCAGAAATCTACGAAAAAACCCGGTCTCTGGGTTCCCCTGCGTAAGTCTAACTCAAGACCCAATTCACTAAAGTCCGAACACCATAACCAGTAGCACCAGGATTATTATAACCATTTTCTGCGTCTATCCAAACCGGACCTGCAACATCTAAATGCGCCCAAGGTGTATCTTTAACAAACTGCTTCAAAAATAAAGCTGCAGTAATAGCACCACCAGGACGGGGACCCGTATTCTTCATATCAGCGTGCATAGCTTTCAACCCCTCAAAATATTTTTCCTCCAAAGGCATCCGCCATATTTTCTCTCCAGCTTTTGCTGCTGCTGCTGTTAGTTCTCCTGCTAACTCATCATTAGGACTCCACAAACCAGCAATATCATTACCTAATGCCACAACACAAGCACCAGTTAGAGTTGCTAAATCTACAATTGCATCTACTCCCAACTTTTCAGCAAAGACTAAAGCATCCGCTAAAGTCAAACGCCCTTCTGCATCTGTATTATTAACCTCAATAGTTTTGCCATTAGAAGCAGTCAAAAAATCTCCAGGGTGCATGGCATGACCACTAACCATATTTTCAGTAACAGCGCTGATAAAATGAACTTCCACATCTGGTTTCAACTGAGCGATCGCCTTAACCGCACCGAAAGTTGTACCTGCTCCACCCATATCAGTTTTCATAATTTCAATACCACTACCAGAGGGTTTCAAGTTCAACCCACCAGAGTCAAAAGTTAAACCTTTTCCTACTATTGCTAACTTGCGACGAGGAGTACCTTCTGATTTGTAAGTGAGATGAATAAATTTTGGTGGCAAGTCAGAAGCTTTAGCAACTCCCAGAAAAGCTCCCATTCCTAGTTTTTCACAATCTTCTTTTTCTAGAATTTCTAGAGCTAGACCAAACTCTTTAGCTAAAGTTTCAGCAGTTTCTGCCATAGTTATTGGGGTGCAGGAGTTAGCGGGAGCTGCTACAAGTTCCCTGGCAAGAATGACTCCCGAACAGATTTGTCGAGCGCGGGCGATCGCTTCCTCAGAACCAGCTAAACCAATTAACTCTACTTTTTCTACATCTGGCCCTTGATTTTCTAATTCAGATTTAAAGCGATTATCTTTGTGGAGAGCTAACTCAATGCCTTCAGTTATAGCTGCAGCTGTAGCATTACCATCTTGACACATTGGCAGACTAATGCCGAGAGTTTTACATCTCTCCTTTTTTGCCAAACGTCCAGAGGTTCCTGCTGCTTGGCGCAGAGTATCTAATTTTAACTCTTCTGACTTACCTAGGCCCACTATAATAATTTTACGAATAGAGATTTTACCACCCACACGAGTTGAGGCACTACTGTTAGTTTTACCCTTAAATTCTGTTTCTTCAATTAATTCAGATAAAGTACCAGCTAACATTTCGTCCAATTTGGCCATATCTCCAGTTAATTCTATGGCATCCTCAAATAAACCAATAGCTAGGGCATCTCCGGCCCATTCTAACTGAGGTGTATTGGTTGGTTTAATTTCCATTTTGATTTCCTCTCAAGTGCTTATCAGTAGATTATCTTAATCTTTTTTCTCCATGTAGAAGAAAGTAGGGGAGTGGGAAGTGTGGGGAGTGTGGGAGGTGTGGGGAGTGTGGGAGGTGTGGGAGGTGTGGGGAGTGTGGGAAGTGTCGGAGGTGTCGGAAGTGTCGGAAGTGTCGGAGGTGTCGGAAGTGTCGGAAGTGTGGGAAGTGTCGGAGGTGTCGGAGGTGTGGGAAGTCTGGGAGCTTAACAAAATATCGGGTTGTAAATATTCTCTGACGACAAAGAATGAGCAATGGGGGAGTAGGGGAGCAGGGGAGTGGGAGGTGTCGGAGGTGTCGGAAGTGTCGGAAGTGTGGGAGGTGTGGGAAGTGTCGGAAGTGTGGGAGGTGTGGGAGGTGTGGGAGCTTAACAAAATATCGGGTTGTAAATATTCTCTGACGACAAAGAATGAGCAATGGGGGAGTAGGGGAGTGTGGGAGGTGTGGCAAGTGTGGTCCGTGTGGGAAGTGTGGGAAGTGTTGGAAGTGTGGTCCGTGTGGGAGCTTAACAAAATATCGGGTTGTAAATATTCTCTGACGACATTTTATCCCCTGCCTGTTCCCCCTTCTCTGCGTCTCTGCGTCTCCGCGTTCCCGTGTCCTACCCCCAGAAATCAATTTATTCAGCAGAACCCTATTATTTCCCCCCTACTCCCTACTCCCTCTTTGGAATGATCTTGTACTTTTGACTTTTGATTTTTGAATTCGAGGAACTTGTTAGGGCTTGCTGATTAAATCTAGAAGCCTTGCAAAATAAAGGGGTGGTGGTGCATAGTAATGGTTGAGAGAGTGTGGGAGGTGTGGGAGGTGTGGGAGGTGTGGGAAGAAATTACAAAACTTATGTATCTTCACCATTACTATGCAGGACTACCAATAAAGGTTTTAGCTTTTTAAAGACTTGACATACTCCCGACGTTGCCCTTACGGGACAACGCGGGATTCTTCAGTCTGGGAAACCCTGACCGCTGTTTAGACAGAGGTGATGTCCTCCCCCTGTGTTGACATTGATAATAACAAAATTCTCC
>NZ_JAAHHT010000306.1 GCF_010672085.1 Okeania sp. SIO3I5 | reverse complement strand
GCAGCAGAAATGGTTTTGCATCGTGGACTAGAGAATGTAGTAGCCCAGGGACTCTGGGGAAAGGAAACAGCCTGTCAAGTCGGTCTGTCGGGGGTCTATGACCTAGATAAGTGGCGTGGGGCAGGAATTCATAACTGCGAGGTTAGGAAGCCCGCGCTGTCCCCCTAGGGTCAGCGTCGGGAGGATGTCACGAAATTCAACTTGATGTTGAAGTAATGAAAGGTATTTAGGTAGTATTGATGAGAATCGGGATCTAGTGTTGACTTGACTTTGTTAGTTCTCTAGGTTTTTATCAAAAATATTTTCAAAATTACTTTTAGACTAATGGTATGGAAATGAACAAATAAAGATGGTAAAATTTCGACGATATTAAAAATTACCTTAACTATTAAAGGCTCGCCGTGATTCAAACTCTCCTATCAACCAATACAGAAACTAATACTAAAACTTTCCTATCTTTGCCAGAAACGAGAAAGAAGTTGGAGCAATGGCTCAATAATTTAGCCAACCAAATTATTTCTGGATATCGTCTTAGCCAACAAGAGGCTATGACACTTACTCAGATTACAGAACAAGAAGATATACTGCTACTTTGTGAAACTGCCGATAAAGTTCGTAAAGCCTGCTGTGGTAATATTGTAGACCTGTGTAGCATCATTAATGTCAAATCTGGAGGCTGTTCAGAAAATTGTAGTTTCTGTTCCCAGTCAGCTTATCATCCAGGACAAGCATCTCCTGTTTATGGCCTCAAATCTACTGAGGAAATTTTGGCTCAAGCAAAAGCAGCAGAAGCAGGTGGAGCTAAAAGATTTTGTTTGGTTTCTCAGGGTAGGGGTATTAAGTATAATAGTCCCAAGTCTACAGAGTTTGAGGAAATTCTGGCCACAGTAAGACAAATTATCGCTGAGACTAATATTAAGCCTTGTTGTGCTTTGGGAGAAGTGACGGAAGAACAAGCCCAAGCATTGGCAGAAGCAGGAGTAACTCGCTACAATCATAATTTGGAAGCCTCTGAGCATTTTTACCCAGAAATTGTCACGACTCATAGCTGGAATGACAGAGTCGAAACAGTGAAAAACCTCAAAGCAGCAGGTATTCAAGCTTGCAGCGGAGGTATTATTGGTATGGGTGAAACTTGGGCAGATAGAATAGATTTGGCCTTAGCTTTGCGAGAGTTGGAGGTTGAGTCTGTACCTTTGAATTTATTGAATCCTCGTGAAGGTACCCCATTAGGCGATTTGCCTAAATTAGACCCTTATGATGCTTTGAAGGCGATCGCTATTTTTCGTCTTATCCTACCAGAACAAATTATTCGTTATGCTGGAGGGCGAGAAGCTGTGATGGGAGAATTGCAAGCTTTGGGTTTGAAAGCTGGTATTAATGCTATGTTGATCGGCCATTATCTGACAACTCTTGGTCAACCTCCAGAAAAGGACCAAGCAATGCTAGAATCTCTTGGACTTCAGGGTGGGGAAGCTCCTATTCCAAGTTATAAGTAGTAGACAGAATTATTTGTATATTTATCAAAATAATTTGTTCTATACCAATTCACTTTAAGGATGTCATAAATAGTTTCCAACTTTAAATGTCAAATAATTGCCTGAAACTGTTGTTTTATCAAACATTTTTAGGCTATCAAATCTAGCATTCTCAATTCTCAATTCTCAATTCAGCGAAACGGTATAGAACCCCACCTTTTAAGGTGAAATATTTTTGGAGGGTTGCTCAAAACGCCACTACAAAAATAACTCCTGACTTCTAACTTTTGACTTCTGAGTTTGTTAAGTTCAGTTATATTTCTTGTTCCCTAGTTCCAGTATATGTTGAATTAATTTTGTGCAGGTACTTAGGTCTTGGATGGTAATATAATTTTTTAATGCTAAAAAATAATTGTTAATTGCCGTGACTTAAAAATAGGGATGAAAAAAATCAACTTCAGTATTGTAAAGTTTTATTGATTTTATAGAAAAACATAGGAAAACAACTAAAAATATCTTAGACTGAGAGAGGAAAGCAGAACAGCTCGTTAAATGTTTACAGGAGGGATAATGCAGTTAGTAGAACGTACTATTATTAAAAAAAATCATCCCAATTATAAATCACTTGATGCTCTAGCTTTCTTGTCTAAAAATCTCTACAACATGGCTAACTACATAGTTAGACAAGAGTTTATTAATAACGGAAATTATCTAGATTATAACAAAGTTCAAAAGTTATTACAATCGGGAGCAGATTATCAAGCAATACCGGCGAAAGTTTCTCAACAGGTGTTGATTCTTTTAGATAAAAATTGGCAAAGTTTTTTTCAAGCTATAAGAGCTTATAACCAATGTTCAAGTAAGTTTAAAAGCCGTCCTAAACTGCCAAAATATAAAGACAAACAGAAAGGAAGGAATATTCTAGTTTATACAAAACAGGCGATTAGTAAACCTCAATTAGTCAAAAATCAGAAGATCTTACTATCAAAAAGTGAGCTATTTTTTGATAGTAAAATAAATTATGATTCTCTGCAACAAGTGAGAATAATTCCTAAGCTTAATTACTATGTTATAGAAGTGGTTTACGAATCCGTTGAAGTTAAATTAGATTTGTCAGAATCTAATGTGGCTTCTGTAGATTTGGGAGTGAATAATTTGGCGACTGTAACATCAAATAAAAAAGGTTTTCAACCCTTTATTATTAACGGCAGACCAGTCAAATCAATTAATCAATTCTATAACAAGAAAAAGGGTAAACTACAGTCAGAATTAAAGGAGACTAAAAGTAGTAATCGAATCAAAAGATTATCGACAAAAAGAAATTTAAAGATTGACGATTATCTGCATAAGACTAGCAGGTATATTATTAATCATCTGATCAAAAATCAGATAGGAGTTTTAGTAATAGGAAATAATCCTAACTGGAAACAAGGTATAAATCTTGGCAAAAAAAACAATCAAAATTTTGTTCAAATTCCTTTTTTTAAGTTAATTGAACAACTAAAATACAAAGGCAAATTAGTAGGAATAAAAGTAATAATTAATGAAGAAAGTTATACATCAAAAGCTAGTTTTTTAGACTGGGACGACTTACCAGTTTATCAAAAAGGTGTCAAACAAAGATTTAGTGGTAAACGAGTGAAAAGAGGACTTTATCAAGCTTCAAATGGTGTCAAATACAATGCTGATGTTAATGGAAGTTTAAACATATTACGAAAAGTAGTCCCAAACGCTTTTAGCAATGGGATAGAGGGTGTTGTAGTTCACCCCGTTAAGGTAACACTTAATTAAAACACTTGTCTAGGAATATTTTTCTATAGATTTAGTAACTATTTCAAGGCTATGACTTTAGTCAAAGGTATTGATAACTAATAACTCTTTTGCTGGACGACATGAAAAACGCAGTTCCTCCATTTGCATAGCATCCTCCAGGAAAGGAGGCTAACTGATAACTGAAATGACAATTACAATAGAATTACTATGGGCAATTACAGGTTTACTCTTGACAATTGCTGCGACATTTTTACCTGCTTCTTTTGCGAGTCCTACTTGGATTTGGGAACAGCAAGAAGTTAAGACTTTTTCTTTGGGAGTAACTTACCAAGTTGGTGCTGTTTTATTGGTAGGTTGTTTAGGTGGAAAAAATGCTGCTGTTATTTCTCAAATAGCTTATATATTTTTAGGTCTAACTTTATTACCTGTGTTTAGCGAAGGTGGTGGTATTGGTTATTTGAGAGAACCTAGTTTTGGTTATTTATTAGGTTTTATTCCTGGAGCTTGGATATGTGGATATTTAGCTTTTCAAGCATATCCTAAATTAGAATCATTGGCTTTTAGTTGTTTATGTGGGTTGTTGAGCGTTCATGTAACTGGGTTAATTTATTTGATTATTAGTAATATTTTCAATATTTCGGGGTGGGAAAATACAACATCATTATCTTTATTTGAAGCTATTTTTAGATATTCTATTTTTCCTTTACCAGGACAATTAGGAATTATATGTGCTGTAGCAGTTATGGCTTATTTCCTACGACGTTTACTATTTTATTAGAGATATAATTATCTAGAAAAAATTAATTCTTTACAGGATTTAGGTAAGAGATAAAGATTTTAATAGCTGCTAATTAGTTAAATCTAAAAATGGGATTGTAATTAAAGTAATGATGATTAATTTTGAAATTTACATATAAATTTTTTTAACTTAGTTGATGATATAACAAGTTTAATTTTTCTCTGGAAAAAGAATAGGAGTTAATATGAAACTCTACCTTATAATAATAAAAAGTGGTTTATTTTTTGAGAAAAAACTTGTTTAAAAGTATATAGTTTAAATTTGATTATTATCGATCTTGAAAATTACACAAAAATAATCTTTTTTACTAATTATTGGCATTGGCAGTAAAAATTAAAAAAAAAGTGCAATTGCAATTATTCATATTTAATTATTTTACCCAAAAATTCAGATATAAAGCCTCTCCATTCATGGAGAAAAAGCGGTCGAGAGATGGATGGATTACCTAACCATATCCACTTGTTTAAAAGTATATAGTTTAAATTTGATTATTATCGATATTTAAAATTACACAAAAATAATTTTTTTTTACTACTTATTGTCAGTAAAAATCGAAAAAAAGTGCAATTGCAATTATTTAAGCAGTCACACAAAATTAATTACCTATTTTACCATCATAAAGATATCCTTACGAGTGATAAAATGAGCGAAAAACTAGAAGAGTGGAAGGGGAAAAATTTAGAGATGTTTTGGTTACCAACTTACTCAGGAAAGCATTACCTAATTGAAATTATCGAGAAATTTCTTAAGTATGAATGGATTGAAATTGATGAAATGTGAAAGCTGGAAAAGCTTGCTTTGCTATCTCAAAAAAGTGCTTGATAATTTTGCTCAAGAATATGTAATTAATTTTGTGTAGATACTTATATTTAATTATTTTATTTAACCCAAAAATTAAGGTATAAAGCCTTTCCATTCATGGAAAAAAAGCGGTCGAGAGATGGATGAATTATTCCCTAACCATATCCAATCGACCAAGAGAATAAAAAAAATCCTTTTAACCAAATCCTTATATTACAGAAGATAAAATTGTTAATTGTTAATTATTAATTGTTAATTATTAATTATTAATTATACGTAAGTTAAAAAAACATCCTGAATTCTCTACAATACTAAATTTCAAAGTTAGAAATAATATTTTAATAATTGTACTAGATTAAGTTTAAATTTATATCTATAGATCAAAATATTTCAATGGTTAAATTGCCCTTGTTGCTTCCCCTAAAAAATATTTTTCTTCAAGCTTTTTTGATGATATAGCTAAGAAAGAGTTGGCTCTTAATAATTACTGATGATGAATCTAAGACTAGGAAATATTTTTCTAACTGTTCCCTGTTCCCTGTTCCCTGTTCCCTGCTATAGGATAGCCATCTGACAAATATCTTGCTAAATTGTAGAAGAAAGCCAAACAAATATATTAATTATTAACTTTGAAATTACGTTTTAAAAAAAATCCCATATTTTGGATAGTTGCTATTATCAGCATTGTATTAGACCATCTGACTAAATTTTGGGTAGTACAAAATTTTCAACTCGAAGAAAGTCTAGCTTTGTGGCCTGGTGTATTTCACTTTACTTATGTTACTAATACTGGAGCAGCTTTTAGTCTATTTAGTAATGGTGGAGTGTACTGGTTGCGCTGGTTATCTTTGATAGTTAGTCTAGGTCTCATGGGTTGGGCTTGGTTTGGGCCTAGATTTAATCGGTGGGAACAACTAGGTTATGGTTTAATTTTAGGAGGGGCATTGGGTAATGGTATTGATAGATTCGTTTCTGGTTATGTTGTAGATTTTCTCCATTTTCGCCTTATAGATTTTCCCGTTTTTAATGTGGCAGATGTTTCAATTAATATTGGTATTATTTGTTTACTTATTGCTACATTTTTTAGTGAAATACCTAAACGTCGTTCCCATTAATTGATTTTTCTCTTGTTGTCTTATTTGAGAATTATCGCTCTAAAAAGACGAATATTTTAGGTATTTTCTTAAACGGGTTAAAACCACATTTTAAGGATATTTAATAGTTACCAAAAAGTAAGAAAGTATCTTTCAATAATGGATAATGGATAATTACCTCTTCCTAAAAGGGAGAGGATTGACTAATAAGGGAAAAAATTTATTTTTATCCCCTTGAAAGGGGAGGCTTTAAACCTGAATTATCTAATTATTTAATTGTTTAATTGTTTAATGATTTCGGTAAAATAAATCTAAATAAACGCCTCAAATATCTATATTTCGTGGGTGACAGCTGCCAGATAAATCTCCTGAGTTATGTTGTGAGATTATTGTCGCCTAACCCACGTTACATAAAGGCTTAATTTTTTATTTATAGATACCCTATGAGGTCTAAAATCTCCCCTTTTAAGGGGATAAAAAAGTGGTCGTTAACAAAGTTTCCCTTAGGATGGGATGGATGAGTTACCTAACCAGATCCAATCGAACAAGAGAATATTTGGTTCATTATTTTAATCCTAATGATGAGCGCCAGAGGTACTAATAACTGATAACTGAAATGACCCAATACTTATATCACTGTTGAGAAAGAGAGAAAAAAACCTATAGAGGCTCAATCACTCCCCTGCTTTGAAGAAACTAATTTATCATAAATCAATCAGATTAAAGGACAAATTTTTAGAGTTTTTTATTTTAGTTGATGAACATTACTTTAAAATACATGATGAAAGCCCTAAAATGGAAATTATTAAAGCTTTGTAAACTACTATATCAACTGCTCTATACACATATAATTATCATTCTTTTTACTTTACTCTGTTTGGGTTTTGGTATAGCTTTAGCAGGAACCTACTACCTTACGATTAATTTAGTAGATTCCCAAGCAATGCAATACGCAAAAGTAGCTGTCAAAACCTTGAATGAAGCTAGAATACTGTACAGCAAGAATGTTGTCGATCGGATCAAGTCAATGGATGGTATTATGGCCATACCTGAATACCATGCTGTCAAAGGAGGTATTCCCAATCCTGCTACCTATAATATCGAACTTGGGGAGCGCCTCAGTGATAAATCAGAAGGTATGTTATTTAGACTTTACAGTGATTATCCATTTCCTAATCGACAACTAACAGGAGGACCTCAAGATAAGTTTGAGTGGGATGCACTAACTTACCTGAAAGAGCATCCAGAAGCTTCATTTTATCGCAAAGAGCAATTTGGCGATCGCCTCTCGTTTCGCTATACGGAAACTGTCCTCATGGAGCCAAGTTGTGTAGCTTGTCATAATACACTGCGAAGTAGTCCTAAAAAAGATTGGAAAGTTGGACAAGTGCGTGGCATTGTAGAAATTACTCAGCCCGTTGATAATGTTATGCTGATAGCTGAAGATGGATTAAAAGTAATTTCTACTGTCTTGATGACTATCATTGCTCTAGCAATTTCAGGTTTAATTTTAGTTATTGGACGCTTTCGTATAATTAATCAAGAGCTAGAACAAAAAGTTTTGGAAAGAACAGCTACACTTAATCGTTTAGCTGCCATTGATGAGTTAACCCAACTGGTAAATAGGCGTCAGTTTAATATACTTATTCAGCAAGAGTGGCGACGAATGCAACGACAACAACGACCCTTATCGTTGATTCTTTGTGATGTCGATCATTTCAAGAAATACAATGATACCTACGGTCATCTAGCAGGAGATAATTGCCTTCGTGCTGTTGCCCAAGTTTTGGATAGTAGTGTCAACCGTTGTGGAGAATTTGCTGCGAGGTACGGTGGGGAAGAGTTTGCAATTGTTTTACCAGGAGTAAATTGTTCTGAAGCAACCAGAGTCGCAAATATAATTATAGATGGCATTCATTCTCTGAAGATACCTCACAAAACCTCTTTGAATAGCTCCTATGTCACCCTAAGTATGGGAATTGCAACTACTATTCCTAACGATCAAAGTTTTCCTGAACAATTGATTAAGTCTGCAGATCTAGGATTATACCAAGCTAAAGAAGAAGGACGAGATAGGTTTATTATTTGGAATGAGTGACAATAATAGTTTTGTTGTAACTCATATATAGAAATTTTGATAAATGTTTACTACAAATACTGGGACTGTTTCTATTAGACATCTCCGGAAAAGAGGGAGTAGGGATTAGGGGGAAATAATTGATGATTTATGCGCCATAATTGATTTGACTTTTGATGATCGGAGATGTCTAATAGTCAGTAGTCAGCTAGATTGAGTTGTTATTATCATTTTTGACTATCAAATAATTCGGCTTTGTTGCAAATATATATCTGATTTTAATGATTTTTGTTGACCAAATTATTCGTAACATTCTTTGTTTTAAATGATATAATTTATTGGGTTTACCTACTTACTATTTTCTTAGAGTTTAACTAGAGTTATTTTAACTTTACATCTTTAAAACTACTTTTTCTTCTTGATACAATTATCACAATAACCGCAACCCATATTTTGAGCTTCCTGAAAAAAACCAAATGCTTCTAATAAAAACTGCCATCGACATTTTTTAGTAGAAAAATATTGATTCATTTCCTCAACTTCTCAACTGTAATTTCAAGAAGTTTTTTGACCATTACCAGACTTATTAATAATATAGTTAAACGGGTCGCGCCATCTCAAATTAAAATTGAGAACTACTTTTTTTATATATACAATTATCACAATGACCGCAACGCATATTTTGAGCTTCCTGAGAAAAACCGAATGCTTATAATCAAAACTGCCATCGACACTTTCTAGTAGAAAAATATTGATTCATTTCCTCAATTCCCGAACTGTAATTTCAAGAAGTTTTTTGACCATTACCAGACTTATTCATAATATAGTGAAACGGGTCGCGCCGTCTCAATTTTAATTTGAGAACTACTTTTTCTTCTTGATACAATTATCACTGTTACAGCAACGCATATTTTGAGCTTCCTGAAAAAAACCAAATGCTTCTAATAAAAACTGCCATCGACATTTTTTAGTAGAAAAATATTGATTCATTTCCTCAATTCCCGAACTGTAATTTCAAGAAGTTTTTTGACAATTACCAGACTTATTAATAATATAGTTAAACGGGTCACGCCGTCTCAATTTTAATTTGAGAACTACTTTTTTTCTCTATACAATTATCACTGTTACCGCAACGTATATTTTGAGCTTCCTGAAAAAAACCGAATGCTTATAATCAAAACTGCCATCGACACTTTCTAGTAGAAAAATATTGATTCATTTCCTCAATTCCCGAACTGTAATTTCAAGAAGTTTTTTGACCATTACCAGACTTATTAATAATATAGTTAAACGGGTCACGCCGTCTCAATTTTAATTTGAGAACTACTTTTTTTCTCTATACAATTATCACTGTTACCGCAACGTATATTTTGAGCTTCCTAAAAAAAACCAAATGCTTCTAATAAAAACTGCCATCGACACTTTCTAGTAGAAAAATATTGATTCATTTCCTCAATTCCTGAACTGTAATTTCAAGAAGTTTTTTGACCATTACCAGACTTATTAATAATATAGTGAAACGGGTCGCGCCGTCTCAATTTTAATTTGAGAACTACTTTTTTTCTCTATACAATTATCACTGTTACCGCAACACAGATTTTGAGCTTCCTAAAAAAAACCAAATGCTTCTAATAAAAACTGCCATCGACACTTTCTAGTAGAAAAATATTGATTCATTTCCTCAATTCCTGAACTGTAATTTCAAGAAGTTTTTTGACCATTACCAGACTTATTAATAATATAGTTAAACGGGTCGCGCCGTCTCAATTTTAATTTGAGAACTACTTTTTTTCTCTATACAATTATCACAATAACCGCAACCCATATTTTGAGCTTCCTAAAAAAAACCAAATGCTTCTAATCAAAACTGCCATCGACACTTTCTAGTAGAAAAATATTGATTCATTTCCTCAATTCCTGAACTGTAATTTCAAGAAGTTTTTTGACAATTACCAGACTTATTAATAATATAGTTAAACGGGTCGCGCCGTCTCAATTTTAATTTGAGAACTACTTTTTTTCTCTATACAATTATCACAATAACCGCAACCCATATTTTGAGCTTCCTGAGAAAA
>NZ_JAAHHT010000305.1 GCF_010672085.1 Okeania sp. SIO3I5 | reverse complement strand
TTGAATGGAGCGCGTGGAATATTGATTAAAAGCGTGGTAGAACATCCTTCTATCACTTTGGGAGATACCCCCTCAGTAGGTTAATCTTACTGTGCATTGTTAGCTTTTGTTAGCAAAATAGTATCGGTACTTATTATTCAGATAGATTGAGATGACGAAAAATCTTTTAGGTAAAGTTGCCTTAGTCACTGGAGCAACCAGAGGTATTGGTAAGGGTATTGCTATTGGTTTAGGGGAAGCAGGGGCAACTGTTTATATTACGGGGCGATCGCTTAATACCATTTCTGCTGACAATGTTTCTGGAACACTTTTAGAAACCAAAAAAGAGGTTGAAAAAGTTGGTGGTATCTGTATTCCTGTTCAAATAGACCATAGTGATGATGAGCAGGTAAAGTTACTATTTGAACGTATTAAAACTGAACAAAAGGGGCAACTTGACTTATTAGTAAATAACGTTTTTTCAGGAGTAAAAGCTGTTGCTAATGCCTATAGTCAACCTTTTTGGAAAAACACTCCGAGTCTTTGGGATTCTATCAATAATGTTGGTCTGCGTAGCCATTATGTAGCAAGTGTTTTTGCTGCTCGTTTAATGAGTCAGCGTCAACAAGGACTAATTTGTACTATTTCCTCTTGGGGAGGAATGTCTTATATCTTTGGGGCAGCTTATGGAGTGGGAAAAGCAGCCTGTGACCGTTTGGCAGCAGACATGGCAGTAGAATTAAAACCTGATAATATCACATCGGTTTCTATTTGGCCAGGAATTGTCGGCACTGAACATATGTTGAAGTTGTCTGAAGATTTGAAGACTCAGGATGATATTCAACCTCACGATGTTACTTTCAGGGATTGTTACAATTGGGAAACGCCTTTGTTAACTGGAAGGGTCATTGCTTCTTTATTAGAGCAACAAAATACTATAAATTTAACAGGAAAAGTGCAGATTGTAGCTGAATTAGCTCAACAGTATAGAATAGTTGATGAACATGGTAAACGTCCAGTTTCATTACGTTCTCTTCGTTTTATAGTACCTAATGCTATCCCTATCTTGAGAAAGTATCCTTGGCTGATTCCTGACTTTAAAATTCCTTGGTTTATTTTGCAATGGGGAATGGTTCAATCTCCTAAAATTTAATCAATTTATTCAGGTGTTATTAACAATAATTCAGTAGTCAAAGAAAATTAATTATAACGGTTCTTTGAACATAATGAGATGCATCAGTCCCAAATGTTTTTGACCATGGGATAGAGGAGCCAGTGCGCCCTTGCAGGTCTCCCGACTTAAAGCAACTGGCGTGGTGTTGTAGTGCCTCCTGCGGAGGAGCTGCCCTAACACGAGCGTCAGGGTAACACTTACAAAATAAAGATATGTCATATTTGACTATATTTTTATGAACTATACAAGCAGACTTTTTCTCTCATTGCCTACTCTCTTAAAAAAGGTTAAATTAATTTTGCATAGGTACTTATCTCTATAAGATTTAGCTCGAAGTTATGTTAACTTAGTATTTGTTAACATTATCTAAGTAATTATCATCTTGAGTTATGTCACGCCCTTTAAGACAAACGGTTTTGTTTGTGGATGGCTATAATGTCATTGGTTTATGGCCTCGTCTCCGAGAAATTCTCAATGTTCATGGCTTAGAAACAGCTAGAAGAGATTTGATTGAGGCTCTGGTCAACTACAGCGCTAGTCGGGACTTAAAGACTCAGATAGTATTTGATTCCCAATACCAATATACTCCTACAGTAAAAGAAACTGTTACTGATAATTTATCAGTTTATTATACAGAGTTTGGTCAGACAGCAGATACATATATAGAGAAAGCTTGTGCTAATCTTCGCCAGGAAATGCGTTTGTCTAAAAGTAGGTTAATCGTAGCTACTTCAGATAGAGCTCAAAAGCTGACTGTGATTGGTTATGGTGCTGAATGGATGTCTTCCCAACAGCTTGCTAATGATGTTGAAAGTGTAGCGAGTGGTGTTCGGAGTAGGTGTCAACGAAGCAAAAGACCATCAAGACGTTTTCTGGCTAGTTACTTAGATCCAGAATCTCAAAAGCGCCTAGCTGAATTGAGAATGGGAAAAAAATAGTTATTTATCATATAATTTGATTAAAGTCAAATGATAATTATAAAATAATTTTATAATAAAGATAAGAATAAAAGATATAAAAAGGGGTTGCAAAATATCTTGAACCACCCTTATAATAAGTAATTGTTGCTCAGGAATAAGCAAACATTCATTCCTCGGTAGCTCAGCGGTAGAGCGGTCGGCTGTTAACCGATTGGTCGCAGGTTCGAATCCTGCCCGGGGAGTTTAGAAATTTTAGGTTCTGGAATTAGGATAATTAGTGGTTCTATTTTTCTACTAAAATCTTAAGTTCAGAATTCTAAAATTAATAAATTCATATTTCAGTACGAACATACCAATAAATGGCCTGTATATTGGTCTCTTGATCGAAATGTGACTTTTCTCAATCATGGGTCTTTTGGAGCGTGTCCATTGGAGGTGTTGACAGCTCAGACGCAACTGCGGGAAAAGTTGGAAAGAGATGTACATTTTTTTATTCGGGAGTTTGAAACTCTATTGGATGAAACTGGATTGATATTAAGGTACGGATGTACCCATGAAAAGGGACGTTTAGGAGAGAAGCAGATTTGGAGGCGAAAATCTCACGTCTGGTTCTGTTAGCGCAGCTCCTCCGAAGGAGGCAGAGAGAGGAGCCGGTTTGGTAACTTGCGTGGCTTAGTTTAACGACAATGTCTGTCGGAATGCGCTGAATTTTGTTAGCGATCGCACAGGTGCAAAAGTGATAGTGGCATCCTTACCTTTTCCTGTAGAGTCTCCTCAACAAATAGTCGAGGCAGTTATTAAACATATTTCACCAACAACAAGATCAGTATACTTATCAACTTTATAAGTTAACTATAGTTGACCTATAAAAATAGTTAGTGATTCTTCAAAAAAAATCTCAATCACTAACTATTGTAACTTATTCAATCAAACTAAATTTTGATAAATTTTCAATTATTTCTTATTCATCAACTTTCAAATTCTGGCACAAAAAACGTTCGCATTTAATTGTACCATTTTCTCTAGCTTGATGAATTTCTAATTCTGCTTCAGAAACTGCTTCAAATAAGAAACGTTCTCCTGGGAAAACTGTACGTTCCAAATATTGATTTTTAACATTACTAATTTTAGCAATCTGCATTTTGTAAGTAGTATTCACATAGAAACAAAGAATTTTTTGACTCTGTTTTGTTGATAGTCTATCTAGTGCTATAGTCACAATCTTTAATTCCCTCTAAGTTTTTGCTGCCGATTAGCAACCCGACTGAATTTTGATATCTTTGAGTACCAATACATTTATTATAAACGTATAGGGATCACTTAAGTATATGTTTAATTACTTTTGTTGCAGAAAATTAAGTTAACTTAGGTTGTCCACTTTAAACCTAGTATTTCTTCAGTATAAATACTCATTATTTAGTAATCTATACTTATAGAATTACTGAGCTTGCTAAATAACGTTGATAACACAGTATTGGAGAACAAAAAACCTTCAGGATCGGTTAATCTCAAATATCCTTCTATGGGAAGTTTTTGCTGATTTGAGAAAGGGGTTGCCACACCTTTTAGATTAAGAAGTTCTACCCACCCTAACTTTTGATAGGGTTGTAAATAGAGCAATAATTTTTCTACAGTTTTTTGACCAAACTGCTGAGATAATGTTAATAGATTCACCCCTTCTGCCAAGCGGAATCCTAACATCAGTGTTTCTAATAAACAATCCTGACTTGATGTATCAATACCCTGATTTTCTAAACTACGACCTTGAAACGATAGCACCCATTGATAGTATTCTTTCCGCGTACGGGGTCTGGTAAATCTTTGCCCTTCTACATAACTTGATGCACCCATGCCAAAACCATAATAAGGACGATTTTCCCAATAAACTCGATTATGTCTACATTGATAACCAGGCTTGGCATAATTAGATATCTCATAATGTTCATATCCTGAAATTGATATCAACTGCTGTGCTATTCGATACATTTGTGCTGCTGTTTCATCTGTAGGCAAAGGAGCATTACCTGGTTGATAATAACGTCCAAAAGCTGTAACTGGTTCTACTACGAGGTCATAACTGGAGATATGAGTTGGGGAAATAGCTATTCCAGATTCTAAAGAAGTTTGCCATTGTTCTAAGGTTTGATGTGGCAGTCCTGAAATTAAATCAATACTGAAATTAACAATTTTTGCTTGATGCAATATGTCTACTGCTTTGTAAATATCTGAGACATCATGCGATCGCCCACAAAGTTGCAATAAATCATCTTGAAATGCTTGTACTCCTAGACTGACTCGATTTACTCCTAGGGATTTATATCCTTGCATCTGTTTCAAGTCAAAAGTTCCAGGGTCCATTTCTATAGAAATTTCAGCATTGGCCACAATTCCCAATTTTTGTTCTAGGGTATCTAAAATCTGACTTAATTGACCCACTGACAATAGGGAAGGGGTACCACCCCCAAAGAAAATAGTTTCTAAGGGTTGACAAAAAGATTTTGTATTGTTTATTTCCTCACAAATTACCTCCACATATTCTTGAATTGGAGAAAAATTATCACCTTTTTTACCATCGCCCACTACAGAAATTGGAAAATCACAGTAGTAGCAGCGCCGTCGGCAAAAGGGGATATGGACATAAGCCGAACTAGGAATGCCGTAATTTCCCACTGGCCTTTTCATTATTAGACACAATTACAAAGTATATCATTTATAAAACTATCTTAAACAATTATGAACTTAATGAGGAGTAGCAGTAGTATTAATTGAGAGAAATAATATTTCTTAAGGAGGTGGAAATATTACTTAAGTAAAAAGTAAAAAAAAGCACTTATATATTTTTTGATTTAGATAAACTACATAATAGTAATTTCAAAAAACTGGCTACAAATAAGTTTGAGATGCTAGGTAAATTTTAATCCGATCAATAATATGTCAGTTAAGATTCTTATCAGTCTCTAATCTGAGTTGGTTATTTGTAACATGATTTAATGAATTTGCTATAATTGTTTTACCTTTATCCTAAGTAAAATTAGTCATTTACCACAAATTTTCATTACAAATCAAGTAAAAATAATCACATTGTTTTGGTCGCCAGATAGATTTTGTATTTCAGGAGTAGCTCTAAAAGGGAAGCAAAATTATTAATTATTACCAAGTTTCAATAAAATTCAAACCTCATAAAAGGAGAACCGTAAAAATGGCACATCGACTGTGAAGATATAATGGAGGCAAAATTGAGTAGCCCAAAAATTGGGGTTCTCAATCATTATTCATAAATAGAGCTTGCTGAAAAAGTATGCTTGGGGTTTGGGTAGTCCTCAGGAGACAGGAGACAACCCACCCCTAACCCCTCCCAGGAGGGGAATACAGGAGGAATGGGGAATTTAAAGAAGGCAGGAGGAAGAATTATCAGAGTGATTTTTCTGCCAAATGCCACCCTTTCATCCGCTCCATGCATTTTGATGAAGCAGCTCACGCACCAGGTATTTCTGACGATAAAAAAGGCTACAACCTTTATCTATCAATGCTTTTAGATTTAATCAGCAGAGCAATAAATACCTTCTAGGGAAATATCTATAATCTTCCATAAAATAAAAAGACAAATTCAAACAATGCTTGACGCAATAATTATTATTTCATTTGTACTTGCTGGAGCTGGAATAGGTTTCTATAGCATAGAACTACTTCCATCCAACGTACTACTAGAAGTCACTAACATCGAAGGCTTACGTTCAGTATTGTGTGCCTTCACTTCTTTGATTGGCTTTGTAGTGGGATTGGTATTTCAAACCACATATAGACGAGTGGAAGCACAAGTCCGACAAATGCCTGTTGACTTGTTATTAACGCGGGCGATAGGGTTAGTAATTGGACTATTAGTGGCCAACTTAATGTTAGCACCACTGTTTTTACTACCTATTCCCGAGGAGTTTAGTTTCATTAAACCTCTTGTCGCAGTTTTAGGCAGTGTCATGTTAGGTTTTACAGGAGTTAATGTTGCTGATACTCATGGTCGTGGTTTTCTACGGCTAATTAATCCTAATAGTTTAGATGCAGTATTAGTGGCAGAAGGAACTCTCAAACCTGCTACTACTAAGATTTTGGATACTAGCTGTATTATTGATGGCAGGATAGAAAATTTATTAGAAACAGGTTTTCTGGAGGGTCAAATTCTTGTACCATACTTCGTTTTACAGGAACTACAGCTTATTGCAGATGCTTCTAACGATCAAAAAAGAGTCAGAGGTAGAAGAGGGTTAGATATTTTAAATAGACTTAAAGAGGTTTATCCTTCTCAGATCCAAATCCATTTTGGAGATTATGAAGAAATTTCTACGGTGGATGCGAAGTTGATTCGTTTTGGTCTGGAAATTAGTGGTACTTTGCTGACGAATGACTATAATCTATGTAAGGTTGCTAGTTTACAAAAGGTTCCTGTACTTAATATTAATGACCTGACTCAAGCAGTACGACCAAGTTATTTGCCTGGCGATACTATTGAAATCAGAATTCGTAAGGAAGGTAAGGAACCTTCTCAAGGTATTGGTTACTTGGATGATGGTACGATGGTTGTTGTAGAGTCTGGTAGTGGATATGTTGGTGATGAGGTACGGGTTATTGTTACCAGTTCTTTACAAACTTCTGCGGGTAGGATGATTTTTGCTCGTACTCAAGAATCGGCGATCGCTTAATTTCAGTTATAGCGCTAGGGAATAGGGAATAGGGAATAGGGAATAGTAAGCTGTAAAAGGGTTTTTCCTACGGAAATGCTCCGCAAAAAGGATTTATAAATGTCCTAACCTTTGCTTCGACTGCTAAATCAGTTATTAGTACCTCTGGCGCTCACCATTGGGATTGAAATAAGGAAATTGATTTCTTTTATCCCCTTAAAAGGGAAGGCAAGAGACCTGATTTTTTTGTAAAATTTAGTTAGTTTTCTCAAAAAACAAGCCCCAACTATTCACTATTTGCTGATAGTTGGGGCTAATTAATTTAAAAGTCAAAAATTTCATAAAACTGAAATTTTGGCGTTGCATATTTTTGCATTGGAATTAGTTTGGGGGATGTTGCATATTTGCGGGATGAATCAGTGTGGGAGGTGTCAGGAGTATGAGAAATGTGGGGAGTGTGGGGAGTGTAGGGGGTGTTGCTTATGTGTGGGATAAATCACTGTGGGGGGTGTGGGGAGTGTGAGAGCGTAGGGGGCGTTGCTTATGTGTGGGATGAACCAGTGTGGGGACTGTCAGGAGTATGGGAAATGTGGGGAGTGTGGGGAGCGTTGCATAAAGGAGTTAAGGAAATAATTCCTCAAACTCTTAAAAAAATAATATCTATCATCTCCAAAATAAAATTCATTTTAACATTGACAGGACTTACGTAAATTCTTACAGCAGTTTTCAGGTCAATGAACCACGTAAAAAAAATGATAACCTTATGAGGGCGAATGCCATTCGCCCCTACTTTGTGGTTTACTCAAATGAAAAGCGCTGTAAACAATACGCTATCCTTAGAGGGCTTTCTTCCATTAGCCCCTACTAGGTATGGTGGTTCTGCGTAAGTCCTGATTGACTATGAACTAGAGCACATAATTTTACCATTATGAATAATCAACAGCTAATTATTTTTACTCGTTATCCGGAACCAGGAAAAACAAAAACACGATTAATACCTGCTTTGGGAGCAGAAGGTGCAGCAAGTCTACAATTTCAGATGACTGAGACAACAATCACAAAAGCTCAGAAGTTATCTAATATGATGTCATTATTAGTTGAAGTTCGATTTGCTGGGGGTAATTTACAATTAATGAAAAACTGGTTAGGAATTGATTTAAAATATCAAGAACAAGGTACAGGAGATTTAGGCGAACGTATAATAAGAGCTTTTGAATCAGCTTTCGAGCGGGGGATGAAGTCTGTGGTTGTTATTGGTACAGATTGCCCTAGTTTAACTACTGAAATTATGTTAGAAGCTTTTGCTAAATTAACTGAATCTGATGTAATAATTGGTCCGGCAACAGATGGAGGTTACTATCTAATTGGTCTTAAAAAAATTATTCCAGAATTGTTTCAAGGAATTAATTGGGGAACTTCTGAAGTCTTGTCAAAAACTGTGGCAACAGCTCAAAATCTTAATTTAGTTATTGACTATTTACCTGAACTTTCTGATATTGATCGTCCAGAAGACTTAGAAAATTTACAGTTTTAAATTAATGAATACATATCTAATTTTCATCTGCTTTTAAATATCATTTGATTGAATGGTAAAAAGTATAAATTTTTCGTCCCTTACCAAAAAATTGATGAGCAGTATTTCGATTATTATTCCGGTGTTAAATGAAGTTAGTACGATCGCTCAAACTATTTCTACAGCTCAAACAGGAAAGGATATAGAAATAATAGTTGTTGATGGTGGCAGTAATGATGGTACAATTGAGCTTGTTAAATCTTTGGATGTTAAACTTATTTATTCTTTTCCTGGCCGTAGTATTCAGATGAATTGTGGAGCTAAAGCAGCAAGGGGAAATATTCTTTTATTTTTGCATGGGGATACTTTTTTACCATTAAAATTTGACGAATTATTAAGAGAAATTATAGCTAAACCAAATATTATTGCGGGTGCGTTTGAATTAGGTATTAGGGGAGAAAAAGGAAGTTTACGAATAGTTGAGAGAATGGTAAATTGGCGATCGCGTTATTTACAAATGCCTTATGGAGACCAAGGAATTTTTCTCTCAGCTAAAATATTTGCAGAAATTGGTGGTTTCCCAGAAATACCAATTATGGAAGATTTTGAATTGATCCGAAAGTTAAGGAAAAGGGGGCGAATTGCAATTGTATCAAAACCAGTATTAACTTCTGGCCGTCGGTGGCAAAAATTAGGAATATTTAAAACTACTCTAATTAATCAAGTTGTAATTATTGCTTACCTACTTGGGGTGTCTCCAAAGGTATTAGCACAATGGTATCGTAGTCATTTTAAGTAGGAATATGGTAAGCAATGTAGGTTGGGTTGAGGGACGTTTGCGGAGCATTTCCAACGGAAAAACCCAAGAGTTGTGTTGGGTTTCACTCCGTTCAACCCAACCTACATTTTTAGGTGTGTCAGTCTACTACTATTGTCAAGAATTTCACGCTCAACTGCCTACACACCTCATACAAAACTCTTTAGATGCTGAGGTTGTATCTGCAATTAAACGGACTTGATATCATACCACACTCCCCATCACCCCATTCCCCCCACACTCTAATTACATTGATGCTACCGGACTCGATCTTATTACCACGGACTACCAACCATAGTAAACCCTGCCCAATAATAGGGATGAGCAAAATCCTTATTCTGAATATTCTCCAATTCCGATGGCAAACTCACCTCTCCAGGACTACCCGAACCTCTTAAGGTACCATCTGTTACAACCACTTCTCCCCTCAACATTGCTAACTGCGCTTCTCGTAATGCTTCGGCTTTAATTTTAACATCATCTAAATGAGCATAAAACTCTGTCATCAACCCTAAAGTACCCTCATCACTCACTAACCAAAAACTACCTAAAGCAGATTTAACTCCTGCTGCGATCGCTAACCCGGCAAAACCTAATTCGGCATTAGTATCTCCCACCGCAGTACGACAAGCAGATAATACTAATAATTCTGCCTTTTCGCTATTCCATCTTAATTTTCGGACTTCATCTAAGCGTAATTTATCATCCCATAACTGCACATAAGAATTATTTGCATTTCCGGCTCGAAATTCTGCATGAGTTGCTAAATGAACAATCGGATATAAACCATTGGATAATTCATTAATCAGATTATTTTTAGTAAATTCTTCATTTAAGAAAATATTTCCTCGCCACAATTTTTCAGAAATAGTTTGCAACTCTATTGGTACAGCAGGCAAAGGAGTTTCATCGATGAATTCACTAGCTCCCATTCCTAATAATTTGGTATTTTTGACAGAATTATAACGACTATCCATTAAACTCACACTCGGAATTAAACTCATACTATATTTCTCAATTAAAAATTGTTCTCCATCATGTA
>NZ_JAAHHT010000304.1 GCF_010672085.1 Okeania sp. SIO3I5 | reverse complement strand
AACACCGATGCTACCGGATTTGATATGACCTCACGTCAGAACCAAAACCCTGTAGGGACGTTCCATGGAACGTCCCTACTGTGGTCTACCGCTGTAAAACTTTTTCCTCTTCCCTCTTCCCTCCTGACTCCTGACTCCTCCCTCATTATTTATAACTATTCAACCAGACATAATATTATGAGGTTAAGCTCATGTTATCACGTCCAAAATATTCCTGAAAAGGATGAGACAAAATAGCCAAAAGTTTTTCAGTGTCTCTAATATAGTATTCACGCAGATCGATACAGAGGAGATTACCTTCTAAGAGAAGAAACTGCCAGATCGTCCCTGTTGTTACGGCTCCATAAATCGGCAAATTGATATTTTCTCTCAAATTAAATCTTTGAGCAGCAATCATTTCAGCCATACACTGAGCTAAACCTCCTTTAATATTTTCATTTTTGGCTTCAACTAATGTCAGCACTGGCCGGCATATTTCATAAATTTCTCTTGAAGCTGTTAAAATAAAGTCACAATAATCGTTTAATCCTAACTCAGAATCGATATTGAATTCCGAACCAGAAAAAAAACCTACCTCATTTTTATACATCTGCCTGATTTCTAATAGGGTAGGCGCAATCAAAAGTTCAGAACGGGCTTTTTCTGTATTGATAGCATTGGCGAGAGGAATATTTCGTTCTAAGATTTGTTGCAGAAATTCGCTGACTTCTACAGGAGGAATATCAGCAAATAAATTTTTTGACTCATCTACTCTCAACTCAAAGCGATCGCGCACCTCTGCTATGGTTTTAAATTCACTATAAGACATCGCTTTCGGCTCCTTGTTTTGGTAATTATTAAAATCTGGCTTGGCTCTATTTCTACCTTCGATAATGCAAGTTCTTACAGTAGTTTTCATCTGGGTGAAACACAGTAGTGGAATGGGCATCTTGCCCGTTCCCACTTACAGCGGTTTTCATTTGGGTAGACCACAGTAGGGACGTTCCATGGAACGTCCCTACCGAGTTTTAGTTGTGAAAATGTGGTTCATCAATTTGAAAAGCGCTGTAATATTCATCCCTTAATTCAGCAATGCCCTTTTTTCTAAATTATTGGTAGTTAAAAAAGCTTGGTTTCTAGGAATCGCTTTAGCAAGAAAAAGAGCGATCGCCTTCCAACCCTATCAGAACACAAACATCTTGCCTATTTCCTAATCGTTTTTATCCTCAGAACTTTTAGGAAAATTACCCTGTTGATAGGCATTAATTTGCTCCTCACTCAACAAGTCCATAAAATCTGCCAACTCGCTATAAGTCACGCACCGAACTTCGGGCAAACCGCAGACAGACTCAGCAAACCTAAACATAGCATTCCAGTAAGCACCGTTATTCCAAGCTGAAAAATGATGCCCGATATGTATGGGAGCGCGGTTGCCTTTATAATTTTTCTGAAAATACCTCATGTAAGTTTTATAAGTATCTTCCTCATAACGTTTGGCATTGCGAGGATTGGGTTTTGCCCGAGAATGCAAATAATAAAAATTGTAATCCATTGATAACACGTTCTTGCCTCTGGAATTAGTCAAACTAGCTAGGGGAAAATTCCAAATACCGTTTTCCTGACGCGGCCAATAGTTAGAACTCGCGACTTTGCTTGTGTCGTAGCGGAAACCATCCTTTGCGAGAACCTTATATAAACCAGGACTTCTAGCTAATAAGGGAGCGCGAAAACCTTCTATAGCATCGCGATCGAATACGAGAGATCCTGGCAAACCGTTAATTTTATAAGCTTCAAAAAGAAACTGATCGAAATATGCAAACTCCTCACCCCAGTCTTGCTCGCTCCATTTACTACCGTTGAAATGACCGACTGCATGAGACCCGATCTCGTGACCTTCCTGATAAGCGAGGTTAACCTGTTCGAGTCGCAGAGCAATATCTTCAGCTTCTCCTCCCCAACCAATATCGGAACGACCTTTACCTTTGCCACCGGGAGCGTTGTAGAGTTTGCGTTTGTCTTTGCTGACAAAATATACACCACTGACAAAATAAGTGAAGCGAACGTTAACGCCTTTTTTTTCCATTTTCTTGGCAAAGTTGCGCGACTTGTTCCAAGCATCCAGGGAACTAGAACCGTCAAATGCTAACATCACAAACTGGGGCGGTGTTTTGCTTGTCATCCCTATCTTTTGCATCAGTTTGTAGAGAAAACGAGCATTCCAAAGGTTTAACTGACAGCTATTTCCACCATTAGCTTCGATGCAAGCAGAAATTAATTCTTGAGAAAAAGGACCCATGACTTGGTTATTTTCGACGCAATAACCGATAATTTTATTGAGGCGAGAACCCTCCGGACATCTTCTGTTTCCATAAGCTTGGAGAAATAATTTTTCTGACCATTGGTTACTATTGCAACTGCCTCCACCTCCCCATTCTCGACATTTTTTAATCATTGTTTTAGTGAATGGTCCAAGAACGTATTCGCCGTTAGTATAGAAGTATCCGCCTTTGTCGTTAACGGGCTTTTTTTCAAATTTTAATGTCTCTAATTTGGGAATTGTATTGTTAGTAGGTGTGGGGTTTTCGGAAATATTTGATGTGTTGCTACAGGCAGATATTAAGATGAAAATACTATAGATAAAAAGGCTATGGTATGATTTTAATTTTATTAGCACTTTAATATTTTTCACTCCTCTTGTTATTAACTAATCATCAGGACTTAAGTGAGGGCGAATGCCATTCGCCCCTACCGCACGGACACTAAATCTAGTGAGGGCGAATGCCATTCGCCCCTACCGCACGGACACTAAATCTAGTGAGGGCGAATGCCATTCGCCCCTACCGCACGGACACTAAATTGAGTGAGGGCGAATGCCATTCGCCCCTACAGATGGCGTTTTCAAGGTTAATTTGCGTAAGTCCCGATCTTATTATAATGGAAGCGATCGCTTTTTTAATATATCCCCTACTTATTTCTCCTACCAAACTTCCAATCTTCCCCACCAGGTAATAATGCTAAATTATCATCAATAATAGCTAACAAATCATTAGCAGAATAACTATAAATTAAGGCTAAAAAACTCTTAGCAGTTGTGAACACAGAATTTTTATCCACCATTTCCTTCAGTTGAAAGGAACTGTAAGTGCCATTTTCAATTTCTGTGCTTGCATCACGAATAGCACGTTCTATAGGATTTTCTAACATCTCATCCCATTCATCTTCTTTGATAAAATAAGAGGTTTTATTGGGCTTCAAATTTAAGTCTTGAATTTCTAGAATTGCATTGCGGATTGATGCTGCCCAGGAATTAGTTAAACGTCCTTCCACCTGATTTTTGATTAAGTGAATTAACATCACAATTAAATAGGATTTGATTTTTCTAATGATATCTTTTTTACTCATGGCATCTAGTTCGTCAACAATTGCTAAAGCATCGAGATTTCTCCCTTCCATAATGCAAGTTCTTAAGTCGATTAATTCTTGAGTTGTCATTAGTTATTTTCCTCTATATTATTGGTAGTTAAAAGGGGAGTATTTGCTGCATGAGTATTTCCTCTAGTTATTAACTCATCATATCATAAAGGTGTAGTAAAATTAAACAAGTAAATTAGAATAACTGTATGATGAAACTTACACCAGAAGAAATTGAGAATTTTCGTTCTCAATTAGCAGATTATCCAGATGCACCGCTCAGAGACAAAGCATTAGAAGAGCTTGAAGTTGTGAAGAAATGTCAAGGAGATTTGGAAATTGCCACAAGAGTTATAGCCAAACGGGCTGGAGAAGCAAGCCTGAGAGCAGATTCTGCCTTTGAT
Source organism: Okeania sp. SIO3I5 (assembly GCF_010672085.1). GTDB lineage: Bacteria > Cyanobacteriota > Cyanobacteriia > Cyanobacteriales > Microcoleaceae > Trichodesmium. Next base: position 6,353 of record NZ_JAAHHT010000304.1, on the reverse strand, counting down.
AGCTTGCTGGAAAAATCCCGTGAAATTATTTGTAAACCTGAAATAATGGAAAAATTGGCTAAAGCAAATAATCCACTTATCGTGTTGGAGTTGGTAGCAGGACTTCTACCACCACCTTTTCCAGCAGTTAGTGTTACATTAATACTGCTGAAAATGGGGGTGGAATACATCTGTAAATTAGATAACTCTGACAACTAATATCCTGTGGCTGTGAAAGCAGCCCAATAAAAAGGATTGGTAAAGGGATTGGGTTGATCAGGAATTTGCTGGCGAAACTCATTGACAGCGTCCTCAAACTCAAAATCATAGCCTGGTGGAAGTTCGGCAAGAACTTGATCGATTTGAGGTTGAAGAGTGTCGAGAAATTCTTCAGCATCTTTTCCCGTCAACTTTCTTAACCAGACTTGAGCTTGCTTGAGGGCGATCGCCACATCCCCTGCTTCCCAAAAGGGAAGTTCTTTGAGATTTTGATAAAATTTAATCATCAAAAATGCGGTTGCAAGTTCATCAACTTTCCATAGACTACTAACAACACTTGGGCTCCCAGCAAACAAGAATCCACTGGGCAAACTAACATATTCATCGCTGATGCTATTGAGGTCGGAAATTCCGGTTTCGCAGGCGGATAGTGTAACCAGACGGGATTGAGTCAAGTTGAGGGCGAATATTTCTGCTAAAGTTAGGAGTCCATCTTCTGTATTTTCCGAGTTGGACTGTTTGGTTTCTGCCAAACGCAATGCCGATTTTAGGGGAGATTCCAGGTTAAACTCCCCATGACAGGAGAAGTGGTTGCAGTGAGCGAGGGATAATTCTGGATGGGTTTTAACTTCTGCTTCCCTAGCTACTTGAGCTGCTAAAACTGTCGCGGGGGAGAAGAAGGAACGGACAGTTTCGACTTCCAGATTGGTAAAAACTAGGTCTTCTGTGGGATTTTGGATGGCAAACAGATGATTAAAATGGGGGCGTTGGCGTTTTTGAGTGAGTTGCAATAACTGACAACTAGGGGCATAACTGACTCCTTTGAGAAATTTATCACAGACTAAATCTCCATTTGCTAAAGGTAAAGCATGGAGTGGCAGCAGGTGTAGAAAACGATGGGGAATCAGGATGAGGCGATCGCATTTTATCCCTTGAGGAGCAAAAATGTTTTCTATCTCGGCAAGGGTTTGATCAATCTTGAGAATTTTCGCAAGTTCAGCAAGATGGAAAGGTAGATCATTTTGCCATTGTTGGTTCTGTTCGTAGTATGCACGCAGATACTTGATTGTCCAATTGACAAAAGCTTCTCGTTCTTCTGCTAAAGAGCTAATAATAGTTGGCTGCGAACGTTGGTGGGTAATAATTGAGGTGATGATGGAATTATCTGTGAAGTACCACTGAATCGTGGCAGTTTGTTCGCCAATAAGATTTTGAATTTCCTCAAACCGAATAGTTTCTACTTTTTGAGTCAAGCTGAAACTGGAATCGAAGGGTTTGATTTGATTCAAGACTTCATCTAACTGCTGCCGCGACTGCTGTAATTCTTGCTGCAGTCGTTTCTGGGACTTCTCTAATGAAGGTCGTTGTTGCTCGTCGCTATTTCCCGACAGTTGGTCTGTAGCTACTTGTAACTGCCTTTCCAATGAGGGAATGTTTCGTCGCAGTTCGTCCAACTTGGCAATTATCTCTGGGGGGACGTCGCCTTTAGGAGAGAGATCGCGGTTGGTAAGGAGTTCGACTAGGTTGCGGGCTTTGCTACGCTCGACTGTTTCTATGGCTTTATCCCACTGTTCTGTATTGATATAGGCTTGTACGAGTTTTTGATAAACTTCTATTGCTTCTGCTATAATCTGTTGGCGACGATTATCGGTGTTTGCCCAACTGCGACTGAGTTCGACTGCGTTTATGGCTTGTTTGTAGGCAGCGATGGCGGGTTGCCAGTTGCCTTCCTTGAAGTGGAGTTTGCCTAAACTGCGGGAAGCGTTGAGGCAGTTAATAGGATTGGCTTCTTTAGTGTAAACTTCCAGAGCTTTTTCGTAGGCAGCGATGGCTAATTTCAGATTTTCTGCGGTCTCTCCTTTGATTCTGTTACTGTAGGAACTGCCCAAATTATTTTGAGTCATTGCCCAGTTGTTGGGGAAAGCATCTTTTGTGTGAACTTCGAGAGCTTTTTTGAAGGCAGCGATCGCCATTTCCAGATTTTCTGCGGTCTCTCCTTTGATTCTGTCACTGTAAGCAATGCCCAAATTATTTTGAGTCCCTGCCCAGTCGCTGGGGAATGCTTCTTTTGTGTAAATTTCGAGAGCATATTGGTTGGCAGCGATGGCTATTTCCAGATTTTCTGCGGTGTCTCCATTGATTCTGTTTTTGTAGGCATTACCCAAATTATTTTGAGTCCCTGCCCAGTCGTTGGGGAAAGCTTCTTTTGTGCGAACTTCGAGAGCTTTTTGGTAGGCATTGATCGCCATTTCCAGATTTTCTGCGGTGTCTCCATTGATTCTGTTTCTGTAGGCAAGGCCCAAATTATTTTGAATGGTTGCCCAGTTAGTGGGGAAAGCTTCTTTAGTGTAAATTTTGTCAGCTTTTTCGTAGGCAGCGATCGCCATTTCCAGATTTTCTGCGGTGTCTCCTAGTATTCTCTCACTGTAGGCATTGCCCAAATTATTTTGAATCATTGCCCAGTCGCTGGGGAAAGCTTCTTTTGCGCGAACTTCCAGAGCTTTTTTGTAGGCAGCGATGGCTATTTCCAGATTTTTTGCGGTGTCTCCTTTGATTCTGTTTTTGTAGCCAATGCCCAAATTATTTTGAGTGGTTGCCCAGTCGGTGGGGAATGCTTCTTTTGTGCGAACTTCCAGAGCTTTTTTGTAGGCAGCGATGGCTATTTCCAGGTTTTCTGCCGTGTCTCCTTTGATTCTGTCAGAGTAGGCACTGCCCAAATTATTTTGAGTCGTTGCCCAGTCCTTGGGGAAAGCATCTTTTGTGCGAACTAAGAGTGCATTTTGGAAGGCAGCGATGGCTATTTCCAAATTTTTTGCGGTGTCTCCTTTGATTCTGTTTTTGTAGGCAATGCCCAAATTATTTTGAATCATTGCCCAGTCGTTGGGGAAAGCATCTTTTGTGCGAACTTCCAGAGCTTTTTCGTAGGCAGCGATCGCCATTTCCAGATTTTCTGCGGTGTCTCCTTTGATTCTGTTTTTGTAGGCAATGCCCAAATTATTTTGAATCGTTGCCCAGTTGTTGGGGAAAGCATCTTTTGTGTAAACGAACAGAGCATTTTGGTAGGCAGCGATGGCTAATTCCAGATTTTCTGCGGTGTCTCCTAGTATTCTGTCACTGTAGGCAAGGCCCAAATTATTTTGAGTCATTGCCCAGTCGTTGGGGAATGCTTCTTTTGTGCGAACTTTCAGAGCTTTTTCGTAGGCAGCGATCGCCATTTCCAGATTTTCTGCCGTGTCTCCTTTGATTCTGTCCCTGTAGGTAGCGCCCAAATTATTTTGAGTGGTTGCCCAGTCGTTGGGGAAAGTACCTTTTGTGTAAACCAACAGAGCATTTTGGAAGGCAGCGATCGCCATTTCCAGATTTTCTGCGGTGTCTCCTAGTATTCTGTCACTGTAGGCATTGCCCAAATTATTTTGAGTCATTGCCCAGCCGGTGGGGAAAGCATCTTTTGTGCGAACTTCGAGAGCTTTTTGGTAGGCAGCGATGGCTAATTCCAGATTTTCTGCGGTGTCTCCTAGTATTCTGTTACTGTAGGAACTGCCCAAATTATTTTGAGTCGTTGCCCAGTCGTTGGGGAAAGCATCTTTTGTGCGAACTTCGAGAGCTTTTTGGTAGGCAGCGATCGCTATTTCCAGATTTTGTGCCGTGTCTCCTTTGATTCTGTTAAAGTAAGCATTGCCCAAATTATTTTGAGTCATTGCCCAAGTTTCGGGGTGACTGTGGCGGGTGAAGACTGTCAGGGAGATTTTGTAACAGGCGAGGCTAATTTCCACGTTCGCCGCTTTGTTGCCCAGGTGAAACTGCTGGATCAGGTTGCCAAAATTGCCGATCGCTACAGCAATCCTTTCTGCTTGTTGCAAGCCAACCTCAGACAATCTAGCAGTTGCCCAAGTTCGCAATTGTTCTGCAAATCGATCGTCCAGTTGGGCTAAATTTCTTTCCAATATAGGGTCAACCACTTGAGAGTTGCCTTGACTGTCGCGAGTTGACTTCAATACCTTAAATATAAAGTTCAGTCTGTCTTTATTTGCCGATGCTTCGCAATTATCCACTGACAGCAGGTTAAGTTTCTTCTCCACTTGATTAGCAATAGCGTTCAACCTGTTAACAGTAGCGCGATCTTTCTCTACTACTGCCCTTTCTTTGATCATTCTCAGCAAATTAGCATAAAGTAAGTCTGGATTATCGCTCAAAACAGTCTCTTCCCTGCCTGGGGTACACCGCAGCAGTTCTTCTATTAGGTATAAATATCTGGGAATTTCTTGTTCATCCATTGTCTATCTCGCTTTTATACTAAAACTTATTGAATTATCTATCAACCATTTTGGGAGGGTTTTAATCCAATTTTGGACCGTCATAGGCGATCGCTCATCCAATAATTCTTGTTGGACTATTCGAGGGACTAATATCAGAATCCGGATAAACAGTTATAAATAATTAGGGAGGAATCAAGAGTCAGAAGAGAGAAGAGGAGGAAGAAATAGGATATTACGAGGAAAAAGTTTTTTATCACTAACAGGACTTACGCAAAATACTAAATAATAGACCACCCTTAGGGGCGAATGCCATTCGCCCATACTAAATACAGCGGTACTGCGTAAGTCCTGACTAATTAAGCGGACATGATATAAAACTTGACCATAGAGTTGAGGTAACAGTTTAATTTGATTAACAACTATCATAACCTCTTTAATTTTCCCTATTTTTCAGTTGTTCGTGGGTTTGGCGATCGCTCATAAAATCTTCTTCATCATAATCTAAATCAACTCCTTTAGACTTAAGAAATTTATCGGCTTCTCAAGGGGTTGAAAATCCCAATAATTCTCGCAATTTACCGCTACTAATAGAACCTTCGCGATAAGCTTCTACTACAATTCTTTCTATTAGCTTACCTTCTAAATTTCCCCATTTTTTCTTTAGGAAAGAGGCAAGTTCATCTGGTAAAGCAATCTGAATTTGCTGCATGAGTATTTCCTCTAATTATTAACTTATCATATCATAAATGATGACTGGTAACTGATAACTGAAATGGTGGCATTCTCAAGAAATTTTCTGGTATAATACCAGCAACAGTCTCAAATAGTAACAGGAAATTATCTATGTCTCTGATAGTTGCAGACTTGGAAAAAGTCCAAACACAACTAACAGAAGCTCATCGATAAACCCGGTTTCTATATAAAAACCCTCAGTATTTCTTTATGCCAGCTAGAGACGCTTACCATAACAACTTAATTAATGCTTTAGTCAAAGATAACTGGAGCATAACCGATGACCCTTTCGTTATCAAGTGGGGTTCCAGAGATATGTTCGTCGATTTGGGTGCTTCTTTACTTCTGGCAGCAGAAAAAGAAGAAGTGAAAATAGCAGTAGAACTCAAAAGTTTTGCAGGCCGTTCCCCAATCAATGACCTAGAAAATGCAGTTGGTCAGTATATCGTTTACCATGATGTACTCAAAAAAACAAACCCAGAAAGAATTCTCTACTTAGCAGTAGATGTAAAACCTTATAATGGCATATTCAGCGAACCCATTGGTGAATTAATGCTAGAAAACCAACGCTTAAATTTATTAGTTTTCCACAAATCAGAGGAGGTAATTATTAAATGGATACCATCAGTAAATATCAACAAATAATTGAGAAAATAATCAGCGAATATGCTCAACTGCGATATTCTGATAGCGAAGTAGAAAGAAAAACGGTTTTTGACCGAGAACAAAACCATTATCTATTAATGATTATGGGAGTAGAAGGTCATAAAATGGTTCATGGTTGCATAGTTCATCTGGAAATCATAGGCGATAAAATTTGGATTCATCGCGACGGAATTGAAGATGGTATAGCAGGAGAATTGTTAGCAGAAGGAGTTCCTAAAGACAAAATTGTTTTAGGGTTTTATCACCCAGAAACACGCAAGATCGGCGATTTTGCAGTTTGTTAATTTGAGGAGTGTTTTCGCTGTTGCAAAGCTTTCGGTGTGGAATGCTGCGCGAAAGGTTCTATAAAAGAAGGTGACAATAGGAAAAAACCATCCACGAATAGCAAAATTACCAATTACAATAATGGGTCAAGAATATCCATCAGGAACTGCTTTCGCTCCCTGTGTTTATTTAACTCATCATCGAGAAGATTTGTATCCCGAACCAAAAAAATTTAAA
>NZ_JAAHHT010000303.1 GCF_010672085.1 Okeania sp. SIO3I5 | reverse complement strand
CTCCCCACCCTCCCCACACTTCCCACACCCCCCACACTTCCCACACTTCCCACACTTCCCACACCTCCCACACTCCCCACACCTCCCACACTTCCCACACTCCCCACACTCTCTCTACCATTACTATAATCTCCAACCCCCTGCTACTTCCAAAACTTGTCCAGTAATGTACTCTGACTCAGGACTAACAAAGAAAGCAACTACATGACTTATTTCTTTCAAAGTTGCAGCACGTTTAGTTGGGAGTATAGGGATCGTTTCCTCTAAACCAATGGTATTTTCTGCTGCTCCTGGGGCAACTACATTGACAGTAATTTTGTCCTTAATTAATTCTTGAGCTAGGGACTTACTATAGATTATGATACCAGTCTTGGCAATTCTATAGGCTGTTTGTTTGTCATCTGCTTTAAGATGTTGGGCACTTGCGAAACTAAAGTTGACAATACGTCCCCAACCTGCTGCTTTAAGGTAAGGAATTGTTGTTTGAGTAACATAGAAGGTGGAGTTTAAATTTGAATCAAGCATTTCATGCCACTCTTGTATAGATATTTGGCTAGTTGTTTTTTCCAGAAAGTTTCCTACATTATTAACTACTACTGATAACCCTCCAAGTTTTTCCGCTGCATTTTCTACTAAAGATTTAGCTTGCTCTGGTTTAGTAACATCTGCTTGTAGAGCTACAGATTTTACTCCATAAGTGGCTGCTTCTTGACTTGCTTGGTTGGCTGCCTCTGCACTGCGGTTATAATGAAATGCTATATCAAATCCTTTACTTGCTAAGTCGAGAGCGATCGCCCTACCTATTCCCACTGCTGAACCTGTTACAAGTGCTTTTTTAATCATTATTTAAATTGCTATTTTTACTTGCCAGTTTAACTTTCCTGGCGAGAAGTCCCGCGCTCTCCCGCAGGGGAGCGTCGTATGGGAAAGCCAAGGCCAGGATTCGGATACCTTCATAAGTTAAAGGTTCATATGCCCAAGACACTTTTAGGAGCATTTTGTTATTATCAATGTCAACACAGGGGGAGGACATCACCTCTGTCATGCGCAGCGGTCAGGGTTTCCCAGACGCTCAGAATCCCGATTAGTCCCGTAAGGGCAGCGTCGGGAGTATGTCAAAGCTTAGATACTCCTGAACATTCTACCTCTTCTAGAAGTTTAGCGATCGCTTTTCCCGAAACTGGATCTATCCAATCAGGGGCTATTTCTGCTAGGGGGACAAGTACAAAAGCTCTTTCTCTCATTCGGGGATGGGGTATTTGCAGATTAGGAGTATCTAATATTAAGTCATCATATAGAATTAAGTCTAAATCCAAAGTTCTAGGTCCCCAATGTTCTAAACGTATCCGCTTAAATTGTTGTTCAGTCTCTAAGAGAATTTCTAACAATTTATGGGGGGTTAATTCTACTTTTAATAATGCACAACCATTGATATAATCTGGCTGCGGTGGACCACCTATTGGTTTAGTTCTATACCAGTTAGAATAAGTAATTAAGTTTATACCAGGAATTTCATCTAAAGTTTGAATTGCGTTTTTGAGGGTATCGAGAGATTCTCCTAAATTGCTACCCATACCAATAGCTGCATTTCCCTGATTTTTTTCTGAGTTGTTTAAGTTAATAGAATTAGACATTGTTAGAGCGATCGCTTATAATTTTTCGATTCTGATTTGTTGATGGAATTTTCTTGATAAAATATTATCTACGAATAGTATCCCACATAAATATATCTTTTCACATCTGTAATCTGGAATCAAATATTTATAACGTCTTAGTTTATATACTGATAATTCCAAAGTAATCCTATCTTTTCTCTTGCTTTACAAGACCAACTCAATAATTTTCGAGTTGATTTAACCCAACTGGACAAATCTGCTAATTATGTCATTGATACTATTTACCAACAGTACCGATACTATGAGTGCTAACAAATGTTAACAATGCACAGCAATATCGCCGGCTTCGGGGGTATCTCCCAAAATCTACAAGAAAACCTGTAGATGCTTTGTACGGACGTTGCATAACAAAAATGCGAACGTCCCTTTATCGTCTTGGTTATCGACGTTCGCAGAAGTTTTAATTACTTGACCATGCTAGGGGTAACTTATCAGGATAGCGGTTACATAGTGGCCTGGCGCAAGCACCACAAACTACTCTGTCTGCTGGTGATTATAGCACAATCTATGCAACTAGATCGATCAATGTATATGATGTATATGAATTTATGTGAATAAATATTAGCAAATCAACAATAGTTAATCAACCCTTTCATAAATTATCTCAATGGTTGACCTATTCACTACTCGAACTATTACAAGAATTGGGTTTAAAAATAATCGGATTAGATGATTTAACTGGGTTAGCAGAATATCGGAATGGCGGTTTATTTATAGATATGGAATTAATAAAAGTGAAAAATCCCTTAATTTTACAGCAGCAACATTTACCAAATTCCGAAATTATTGTATAATGGATAGCCTTAACTATTAGTCTTTTAGAGAAAATTGCTGGAGTTATTCGAGAAAAACTTAACTTAACTGCCTCAGAATTACCATTAGTAAAAGTTTGACAAGGTGGCACCTGGACAGCAGGAAGAAAAATAGTAAGAGAATTAAGAAAAGATGGTACGCCTCCGATTAAAATAAAAAGTGATGGAACTATTTTTTAATTAGTTATTATGGACTCAATCTCAATTACTGGAATTCGCTGCTACGGATACATCGGATTTTTTCCAGAAGAGAAAGTATTAGGTCAATGGTTTGAAGTAGATTTAATTTTAGGATTAGATTTGACTGCTGCTAGTAAAAGTGATGCCTTAGAAGATACTGTAGATTATGGCAAAATCGTTAATATTGTCCAAGAACTGGTGAAAAATTCTGAGTTTGCTTTATTAGAAAAAGTAGCGGATGTAATTGCTAGGGCTATTTTAGAAGAGTCATTAGTACAAAATGTTAAGGTTAGTTTGACGAAGTTAGCTGCTCCTATCCCTGATTTTGGGGGTAGAGTTACCATTGAAATGACTAGAGCAAAGGAGGCATTAGTGTATAACTAAATTGCTAACAAATGTTGAATTTATAGCATTTTTCCATAAGGTTAAATATAGAGTTTTTTGTATAATTAGGAAATAGAATCAGAGGCTATTTATCAACTTAATATTAAGTTGATATCTCTCTGGTTGAAAAAGCTGAATAATCTTCAGTAATTAATAATTAACAACGCCGTGTAAAATTTTTTCCAACTGAGGAAATTTAGGGAGTTTTGAGAAATAAATTTTCAGCTATAGACTCAAAAAAGCTGATTATTCCCTAGAAAGTTGCACATCGCGTAATTCGTGTAATTAATGATTAATAATTACTTTTCCCTAAAATAGAGAAGATTCACTGAAAGAAAAAAAATCTTTTTTGCTCCTTTAAAAATACAGCTTTTCATCTGAATTATTTAGATCAGCAAACCTCTATAATTAATAATTGGGTAATTATTAATTTGAGCAAAAAATCAGGTTTAAAACCTCCCCTTTTAAGGGGATAAAAAAATCAACCTCAATATTTCAATCCCAAAGGTTTCCTAGGTCATGCTGCGCAAACAGCTAGAGTTACTGATAACTGATAACTAATAACTGAAATGATCTAACTCCCTAAAACTATCAATAATATCATGTCCGCTGGTATTGTTGGTGTAAACTCAAGGGTGAATTTTACCGGAAATTTAAGTTTTTTTTCTGGCTCTTAAGTATTCCTGCCAGTTAAATGTTCCCTCCTCCCTCCTCCCTCCTCCCTGTTCCCAGTTAAGTGTTCCCTGTTCCCTACCTTTGCTATACAATACCGATGCTACCGGACATGATATAACTGATATAGCATTACGCATTAAGGTTAGGAAATTTATAAATCCTGTTTGCGGAGCATTTCCCTATAAGAAAAACCCTTTGAAACTCTATTATTCCCTATTCCCTCTCTTGGTGCGCGTTCCCTTGCGTCTATCGCCGACGCGGGGTCGCACCGCTATTCCCTATTCACGCTTCGCGTAGCACTATAACTGAAATGACAAATAATACTTCTCTTAAACAAACATTTTTTGACCGTTGGGCACCAAGTTACGATTGGTTATTTCCATCTGTAGTTTATCAAGCGATACATCAAAGGTTGCTGGAATATGTAAATTTACCAACTTCAGCAAATGTATTAGATTTAGGTTGTGGTACAGGAAAACTGCTCAATCGTCTTGCTGTTAATTTTCCTAATCTTCAAGGTACTGGTTTAGACTTATCTTCAGAAATGATCAGTCAAGCAAATAGTCGAAATCGTTATCCACAACGTTTAATATTTGTATCAGGAAATGCTGAAGAAATGCCTTTGGAAAATGACGTATTTGATGCTGTTTTTAATACAATTAGTTTTTTACATTATCCAGATCCTCCGCAAGTATTAAATGAAGTGAATAGAGTGTTACGCCCTGGTGGATATTTTTATTTAGTTGATTCTTATTTTAAATGGCAAGATGAATTTCAGTATTTAAGTATTTCTCCAGGGGGTTTAAACCTCTACAGTCCAATAGCTCGTGAAAAATTGGGTAAAGAAGCTGGCTTAAATTTACAAGCTAATTATTATTTATTAGGAGCAGTATTACTAACAATTTTTACTAAACAATTGTAAGATTATATTTTTCTAATTTTATACCAATTTAGGATTACTATATATCAACCTATTATTAAGTAATCGTGCTTTTAGAAATTTCTTAGTTAACGAAGGGAATACTTAACTGGGAGTTAATAGAATGTGCAATTAATACCTGCTTATAAACTTATTAGCTATTAGATATCTCCAAAAATCAAAAATAAAATTAATTATTATCCACAAATTATCAATTACTGTTCTCTGTTCCCTGTTCCCTATTCTCTCTTTTCTGGAGATGTCTATTAGTTTTAATAATTATTGCTCTGCTGATTAAATATTAAAGCATTTACATATAAAGGTTTTAGCCATTTTAAGTAGTGAAAAAGTATCAATTTTTCGGTGAAAAGAGCTGCATATAGTGAGGAATTTGGGATAACGCGAGGCAGAAAAATCAAGGAAAAATTATTTCTCCTACTTTCCCACACCTCCCACACTTCCCACACTTCCCACACTTCCCACACTTCCCAACCTTCTCACACTTTGCTTTTTTCAGCAAGTCCTAATTTTCAATCCCACCAAGCACGTAAATAGTTAGGTTCTATATCTAATTCATCTGGTTCATTAACAAATTCTTGAAAGTCAAAAATTAATTCTGTAGAGCAAATTCCCTGATAAAATAAACCATCAATACTAACTCGATAATCTGAACGTTCTGGACTAATCACATAACCTTCAAAAATAAACTCAAAACCTTTATTCCCTTGTCTTTGTGCAAAGTCAAATAAATCCCTAATTGTTGGAGAAAAATTCTGTGTATCTGCTGGATTTGCAAAACCCTGACTAATAAGTTGCTCTAATTTTTCTCTAGTCAAATCATGGAAACTTCGCGCTCCACCCATGTAGTCATCCCATGCCAGAGGAATACCAAAAATAATTCTGTCCCTAGTCTCACTATCAAAATTATAGGTAAAACTGGAATTATTGTATAAACAAGGAGAATCTAAAAAATTGTTGTCTTGAGTAAGTTGTCTATTAACTCTGATGTCTTCTGGTTTTATTCCTTGATTCAGGAAATAAAGTCTCATAGCTTCTCTTCTATTTAGGGGAGAATTATCTAGACATTCTGACAGGTTAGGGCAATTATAGATGATTCCTGTCATAGCCTGACAATCAAGTTGCATTGGACAGAACATAGCTTTTTTGGAGGATGATAGATGATAAATTCTTTTTAATTCTATCATTTAGAGGGAACAGGGAATAGGGAACAGGGAACAGGTGGGAATAATTGAGAATTTATCCATAGGAATTGATTTTATTTAGAGGGAACAGGGAACAGGGAACAGGGGAGAGTAATAGGGGAGAGTAATAGGGAAATAATCGCTCCTTTCTTGAGTAAAATTGATTTAATTTTTGATTATTGGAGATGTCTAACCTCGGAAAGTGGTAAAAATAACTAGAGAAATTATAGGTGTTACTTAACAATAAAATTACGTCAATAAATCGTATTTTAGAAATATAAAATTCAAGTATAATAAAGTTTTTGATAACTGATATAATGAATGTAGAGAAATTCCATGGAACATCTCTACATTTTTTTGTGAAAAATATTAATTTTGGGAGATATTTATATTGCCAAAATTAACGCAATTTGAGAATTTCAGCAGTTATAGACAAACTCTCCTCATACAAAACATCTCTTCCCCAACGTTGTAATTGTTGAGCCATCAAATATTCCGCTTTCTGATCGCTTAAAGCACTAACTTGCTCTGTACGACAAGACTGGGCACTACCACCCGCTTCTAATCGCATACAACCAGTACTTTCAGAACACAAAATAGTACAACAACCTGCATTGGGATTACTTGACGAATCCAAACGCACACCCACTAAATCTCCAGGAATTTCACCATAGTCAGCAGTAGGAATTGCTGCCAACTCAGCTAAAACTTCCTTATCGTTAGGACTGGTAAACTTGATATGAGTAATATCATAATCACCACCAGTCTCAGTATATGCGATGGGTCGCCAATCAAGACGACTAGCAAACCAACCCAAGAACATTAATGCTTGAGATACATTACCTTTTTCATAGTCAAGAGTAATAGTATCAATCTCACTTAGAGCAGCACGACGCTCTGGTGGATCAAAAGTTGCAGCACTTAACTCTTGCCATGCAGAGAGACGATGCCAATTTAAGTCAGCAATATAGGTTTGATTTTCAATCAAATCCTGCATTTTAAGAAATTCTGATTCTGGATCGCTAAAATAAGATGAATCCACAATAATACAGTTGCTATGTTCGCATAGATTACGGAAAAGTTCTTGTTCTGGGTTGGGAGTAGCTTTCCACCAAACAAACTTGGGCAAATCAGGAACCATCAATGAAGTCACTATATCACTTACCCGTTCTAGTGCTTCTTTAGTTCCGCGTAGGGTAATGTATTCACAACAAATTAGTGAAGACTGCTTTTTCTGCACTGGACAATAAGCAGAAACTTGAGCTGTTACTCCTGTATCTTCTCCAAAAGTAGGGCATAATGTAATAACCCGACAGGGATTTTGATCTGCGATAACTTCACTGACACTAAATCCCCTGACATCCATATTGGAGAATTGCCGTTCTTGTGGTGATTTGGCTGCCCACTCTGAACGTAACTTGCTGAGGGTTTCGGAGTCTACTCTACCTGTGATTGGTAATTCATAAGTTTTTTGAGCTTCCTTAATAGCTTCACGAGCTGCTGTTCCATTAATACCATCTATTTCACCCTTGTAAAATCCTAAACCAGCCAAAACTTGCTGGAATTCTTCGGGTTCATATATGACCATACTGAAAGTAGCTGCTCTGGTAGCAATTGAAGTGGCTTTACCTCCACTTTGACTGAGCCAGATTTTATTCAGTTCTGCCTCAATTTCACTCAGAGAGATATCTTTTGGTTGTTGTAAGGTAACAAGTGTTGTAGTCATTTTTTTCAGTTATCAGTTATAAGTTAAGGGAGTAGGGAGTAGGAAAGAAAAAAGCCATTATCATTCAGGACTTAAATATTTGTGGAATAGGCATCTTGCCTGTTCCGGATAAACCGGGTTTATTAAGGAAATGTGGAATAGGCATCTTGCCCGTTCCTTAATATTTGTGGAATAGGCATCTTGCCTGTTCCCACTTAATATTCATCCCTTAATTCAGCAATGCCTGGTTTGAACAACAATCCAGCAGGGCAATAAACCCGGTTTCTTGTTTGGTTTACCTAAGTCCCACTCCAAAGCAAGTGGATTTGATATGAAACCCAATTTTCCAGTCAAAAGTTGAAAGCATATACTTAACTTTAAACTTTTGAATTTTGAATTTTGAATTTACAATCTGCGCCAACGACGACCATCTCGGTTGAGCAATAACTCAGATTCAACTGGTCCCCAAGAACCTGCTTCATACAAAGGTATTACCTCTGGTGGAGCAGGAGCATCCCAGATACCTAGTATTGGTGTTAATGCTCGCCAAGATGCTTCTACTTCATCGCCACGAGTAAACAGCGTTTGGTCTGCTAACATACAGTCAACCAATAAACGACTGTAAGCATCTGTACTAGGTTTACCAAAAGCAGTATCGTAACGGAAATCCATATCTACTGAGCGAGTTCGCAGGGAACTACCTGGTGTTTTGACTTCAAAACGCATCGATATCCCTTCATTGGGTTGGATGCGCAATGCCAATACATTAGGATTAGCTTGTTTAGCTGCGGACTGGAACATCAAAAATGGTACTTCTTTAAACTGAATTGCAATTTCTGAGACTTTTTTTGGCATTCGTTTGCCAGTCCGCAAATAAAAAGGTACTCCTTTCCAACGCCAATTATCAATATTGAGTTTCAGTGCGGCATAAGTAGGTGTTGTCGAGTTAGGATCTGCTCCTCCTTCTTCCCTATAAGCAGGCACACTTTTACCTTTCATCCAACCATTTGTATACTGACCGCGAGTTGCCGAATATTCTAATCGTTCTAAATCTGCTAGACGAGTTGCCTGAACTACTTTTACTTTCTCGTTGCGAATGCTGTCAGCATCTAGGGAATTAGGAGGTTCCATTGCTGTGAGGGAGAATAATTGCATCAGGTGGTTTTGTACCATATCCCGCAGTGCACCTGATGTTTCATAATATCCAGCACGTCCTTCTAACCCTACTGTTTCTGCAACAGTGATTTGCACGTTATCAACAAATTGACGATTCCATAGAGGTTCAAAAATGGCATTGGCAAATCTAAATACCATTAAGTTTTGAACTGTTTCCTTTCCTAGATAGTGATCGATGCGATATATTTGCTCTTCGGGGCAAACTTGACGCACAATTTTATTGAGTACCTGAGCTGAACTGAGGTCTCTACCAAAGGGTTTTTCAATTACTAATCTGTGCTTTTTGGGGTCATCTAACATTCCTGCTGCCCCTAACTGTTGAGTAGCTTCTCCAAAATATCGGGGAGCTACAGACAAGTAAAATACCCGATTACCTCGCGTACCCCTCTCTTCATCCAGTTGACTCAAAAGTTCTTTGAGTTTTTGATAATCTTCTGGTTTATCTATGTTACCAGGGCAATAAAAAATCCCCTTGGCAAAATCATTCCAGAGTTCTTCAGATTGTAAACCACCACCAAAGTCTTCTACACCAGTCCGCATTTGTTCGCGGAAGTAATCATGGCTCCATTCTCTACGTGCTACTCCCACTATTGTTAGTTCGGGGGGAAGTCTTCGTTCTAGCTTCATTTGATATAATGCTGGAACGAGTTTCCTTTGAGTTAAGTCACCGGATGCACCAAAAATAATCAGAATTTGTGGTTCTGGAACCCGGTCTTGTTGTAATCCAACCCGCAGTGGATTTTCTAATACTGCTACCATCTATATTTTACTCCTTCTAATTAGTTACTTGTAGAAGCTCTTTTGTTTTTGCATAACTGTGCTTTTGATCTAATTAAATCACAATTAGCTTATGACTTATTTATTACTAAATTATCTGATAATTCAGCCTATTTAACTACATTATTAATTCCTATTTTTAGTCATTAGACATCTCCAGAAAAGAGGGAATAGGGAATAGGGTAAAATAATTAATGGTTGATGTACAATAATTGATTTGATTTTTTATTGTTGGAGATGTCTATTAGTTAAACGGTAACTTTTTTCACATTTTGGCTGTCGTTGACATAAAAATGGCTGATGACATCAGATTTAATTATCCTCAAACAGGTGCGAATTTTTTGATTTTTTCTTCTAGAGATTTGATTAGAGAAGTAAAGGGTTTGATAAATTTATCAATTCCTTCTGTTAGAAGTTGGTTCATCACCCCCTCGATATTGATATTAGACTTCTTGCAGAAGTCAGGGAATAGGGAATAGGGGGTGAAAATTGTTTACTTCATCTCTTAAAAGGTTTTTTATTTCTAGCAAATGATTAGTTGTGCAACATTTAACCTACTCAAAGCTATTCACCTTGAATCTGTATAGCATCACCAGTTAAAGTGATGGCTGTTGCCGGCAAAGCTCGCAACATAATATTACGAGCGCCGTTCCAATCCCTATGGGC
>NZ_JAAHHT010000302.1 GCF_010672085.1 Okeania sp. SIO3I5 | reverse complement strand
AAACAATCCGACAAGGACCATTAATCTCCACTTCGTGACCTTTAGCTAAAATCTTAGAGCCACGTTGAGCAGAAAGTACATAATCATCTTCGGCTTCAGGATCAATCTTTTTGAGCTTCCGATTTTTGTCTATATTAGGTCGATTAAAATGAAGGGTATTTTGACCGCAATGGCGCTTTTGAGACCAATTGGGTTCAGGACCACGTTTCTTACCAGAGATCCTTGGTCTTCCTTCGTACAGAGGAATCCCCCAAGTTCGACCATTAATTTTCCGAGCGCCTTGAATCCTACCTTCTTTAAGTAAAACTCGGACTCGTTGAGCAGAAATATTTAATAAACAAGCAGCTTCAGTTGTACCGACAAACATAAGATTTAATTATATATTTTACTATTGCGTATAGCAGAATAATACCAAATAATACAAAAATTACAAAGCCATACATTTGGGTGCTTCAGATAAAAAAAATTTGTTAGTCTATTTTTGGAGAAAGCTGAATCCTTAGAGAAATATTAATGATAAAGTCTTTGTAGCTTGGGTATTTTGCCTGCGACAGTTGTACCTTACTGATATGAAACACGCTGTAAATGAAACGACTAATTTCTCTAATTATCAGTTTACTTATTCTGATAGCAATCTACTGGAAAATTGATTTTACTGGACTCATAAAAGTATTTGAAAATTCTAACCTTGTATGGATGATAATCAGCGTCAACATGATAATTCCATTGACAATGTTAACTGCTTGGCGATTACAACAGTTAATGCCAAAAAAAGGCAGAAAATCATCATCTTATTTGAATTTTTGGGAAGCAAATCAATTAATTTTAGCTGCTAGTGTATTGAATATGATTTTGCCCTCCAAAATGGGAGATATTGTCAAAGCTTATTTTATGAAACAAAGGGGGAATTTAGAGGGAACTTTATCTTTATCTATAGTGATTTTTGAAAAAGCTTGCGATTTGGTTTCTTTACTAATTTGGTGCGTTTTTGGATTAATTGTTTATCCAGAAAAAGACTTATTATTTTGGATAATGACTGCTGGAGTCGCATCAGGTTTAATCATCTGCTTATTCTTATTATCCTCTCGGAAATTTGCCAGCATATTTTTTCAAATTTCCCGAAAAATTACACCTAAAAAAATTAGTTTAAAAATTGATGATTTAGAAAAGTCTTGGATAGAAATGCACAGATATTTTTGGCACGACAAACTACAGTTAACAAAAATTGCTGTTACTTCTATATTTATCTGGTTCGGGCATCTATTACAAATCTGGTTTTTTATTCTGGCGTTAAATGTTTGGGCGCCATTTTTAGCAAGTTTAGCATTATCTCCCTTAGCAATTTTAGCAGGATTGTTACCTTTAACTTTTGCGGGAGTTGGTACTCGTGATGCTGCTTTTATTATGTTTTATCAACCTTATTTTTCTCAAGAAGTTGGAGCAGCTTTAGGATTACTTTGTACATCCCGTTATTTATTACCAGCAATTGCTGGTTTACCATTTTTTGGGAAATATTTAATTAAGGAGCAGGGAGTAGGGAGTAGGGAGTAGGGAAGTGTGGGAGGTGTCGGAAGGGTGGGAAGTGTTTCTATATTTTAAGGCTTCTATCAAATTGGTTTATCTAAATGTTGGTAGAAGACCCGCGCTCTCCCGCAGGGGAGCGTCGTATGGGAATACCAACCCATGCTATAGTATAGTATAGTATAGTAACTAATATTAGTAACGGGTTGACAAAATTGAAAGCCAGGTACAAATACCGCATCTATCCAAACCATGTTCAAATAACTAAATTAAATCAACTATTTGGTTGTTGTAGATATGTTTGGAATCAAAGTTTAGCATATTGTAATCAATTATATGCTAATGGTCAAAAGAAACCAAGTTACGTTGATTTAACTAAGCAATTCATTACTCAGGTAAAGCAAGAATTAGTTTGGTTAAAAGAAGTCGCATCTACTCCATTACAACAGTCTCTCAAGGATTTAGACCAAGCTTACAAAAATTTTTTTGATAGTTGCAAAGGTAAACGAAAAGGTATTAAAGTTAAATCACCATTATTCAAGAGTAGAAAGTCAAAGCAAACTGCAAGATTTGTAGGTGCTAACTACAAAATTGGTCAAGATAAAATTTATCTACCAAAGGTAGGTAAGATTAAAATAGTTTGGTCTAGAAAACTGCCTGCTGAACCTAGTTCTCTAACAATAATCAAAGATTCAGCAAATCGTTATTTCGCTAGTTTTGTAGTAGATACTAAGTCCGAGCCTTTGCCTAAAACTAATAGTTCAATAGGCATTGATTTAGGTATTTCAACTTTTGCAACCTTGAGTAATGGAGATAAAATTAATGCTCCAAAACCTCTTAAACACAACCTTGAGAAGTTAGCTAAATTCCAACGTAAATTTGCTCATACTGAAAAAGGCAGTAAACGTCGTGAAAGACGTAGATTAAAAATAGCTAAACTTCATGGTAAAATCAAAGACATTCGTACAGATTTCTTGCACAAATTATCAACTGATTTGGCCAAGAAATACGACACCATTGTTTTAGAAGACTTGAATGTTTCTGGTATGGTCAAAAACCGTAAGTTAGCTAAAGCAATTAGTGACTTAGGGTGGCGACAATTCAGAACTTTAACTGAGGCCAAATGCGAGAAATATGGTAGGGAATTTAGAGTTATTGACAGATGGGAACCTACTACACAAAAATGTTCTAATTGTGGTTTTAAAGGTGGTAAAAAGCAACTCAACGTTAGGGAATGGACTTGTTTGAATTGCGGTACATCCCATGATAGAGATGTCAACGCTGCGGTAAACATTTTAGAAACCGTTCAACCAAAAACCAAGGTTGAAACTAAAGCAACAGAAAATCCCGTACAGTTATCACTTTTTGCTGAAGTCGCCGAGGGGCACTCGGAGACAATTAAACGGACACGGAGGAAGGGTCAGACTGGCAAGCCAGCATTTTCCAGTGATGTGTCAACCCACTCTGAGTTATTTGTTCAGCTTAGTCTGTTCGAGTGATGGATGGGAATCCCGCGCTGTCTCGCGTATAGCAGCGTCGGGAGGATGTCAAGAGAAGTAAAAAGTTATATTTACCAGATTTTAAGTTTTTATTTGACATACCAATCTTGCCTTATTTGATTATTGCTTTTGGAATAGCTATGAGGTTGATTCAATATTTAGCTAATCGTTCTCTCTGGGCAGATGAAGCAGTTTTAGCTCTCAATATTGTCAATCGTTCTTATTTAGAATTACTCCAACCTTTGGATTATGACCAAGGTGCGCCGATAGGTTTTTTAATGGTAGAAAAACTAGCAGTTCAGATATTAGGTAATAATGAATATGCTCTGCGGTTATTTCCTTTTATCTGTGGTGTCGGGTCATTGCTTTTATTTTATGAATTAGGTAAAAAATTGATTCCTAAATCTGCTGTTATTATTAGTTTAACTTTGTTTGCTAGTTTGCCATATTTAGTTTACTACTCAGCAGAACTTAAACAATATTCTAGCGATGTAGCGATCGCTCTCTTTTTATATCTATTATTACTCCCTTTGTTGCCACAAAAATTGAACCGGAGTCAGATAATTAAATATTCTTTGGTGGGAGCGATAACTATTTGGTTTTCTCATCCTTCTATCTTTATTTTGGCAAGTATTGGCAGTAGTGCTTTACTAATTAATTTTTGGCAGAAAGACCTGAGTAAAGTCAAAAAATTATTACTTATTTACTCAGCTTGGGTTTTAAGTTTTATCATCTTTTATTTTGTATCTTTGAGAAATTTAACTGGCAATGAAACCTTAACAACTTCTTGGGGAGATGGTTTTCCAAATTCCCCGTTTGATATTATTTGGATGCTGGATGCTTTTGGGAAATTTTTCTATAAACCTTTAGGCTTTAGTAAATGGGTTGATGGGTTAGCTATTGTCGCCTTTTTAGTAGGTTGTATTTCTTGTTGGTTGAGCAGAAAAAAAATTTTTTTGCTCTTACTTTCTCCGTTATTAATGACTTTTTTAGCATCCTTTTTACATCAATACCCATTTCGGAGTCGTTTGGTTTTATTTCTCACACCTTATGTAATTTTTCTCATCGCAGAAGGTGGAAGTTTTATTTTGAAAAAATCGAAATCTCCACCAATCAAAATTATTAGTATTTTCTTGATTATCTTATTACTCAGGCAACCCTTAGCAAAAGCTATCGATCTGATAGAAGAACCTCTAAATTATTCAGATATTAAACCTGTGTTGAGTTATATCAAAAAACATCAACAACCAGGAGATGTTTTGTACGTTTATCAACGAGGAATATATCAGTTTCAGTATTATGCAGAAAAATATGGTTATCAAGAAAGTGACTATATTATTGGTGTGGACGATTTAGATAAATATGATGGTCAAGAATTATCAATTACTGAGATGACAAGATATGAAAAAGACTTAGACAAACTCCGGGGAAATAAAAGAGTATGGTTATTATTTTCTCATACTCATATTCCAGCCGAAAGAAGATTTTTAAATTATTATCTGAATGAAATTGGTCTCAGAATAGATACTTTTGAAAAGCCTGGGTCTTATGTATATTTATATGATTTGAGTTGAGGTCTAGCTTGGTGTTTGTGAATGATAACTACTTTGGTTTGGGCATCCATACAGCGCTTTTCAAGTTGATGAACCACACCTCACAACCAAAACTGAGTAGTGACGTTCCATGGAACGTCACTACTGTGGTCTACCAAAATGAAAACCGCTGTAAATCATTTCTGGTAACAATTATTGTATTGTCCCTCTTTTTTCCTTTTTCTATTTGTTTTCTGGAATAGAATTATTCATCCTCTTTCTTGAGTATCATTACTTATCGCTTAATTGAGATGCACCCAAAAAGAATTTATTCAGCAAAGTCTACTTATGATTCCGGGATATTCAAAATTTCACCAGGAGTGATTAGATTAGGATTAGTGATTTGAGGATTGGCTGCCTCTAACGCCTCTAACGATATCCCAACGAGTGGCAATCCCAGAAAGAGTATCCCCAGTTTCAACCACATATACCTTTCAATTACTACTTCAGCCACTACTATGAGGAAGAACTGTTCCCAGGTTTGGGCATGAATCGATGCACCCACATATTTTTGTGACTAGAGTCTAACTCCCCGTTGTTATAGATACTTTGAGCATCTGCACAACTGCTACTGGCAACACAAGCTGCATAGATACAATAGCTGGAATAATAGCCATCGTATAAATCCCCTCCCAGATCGTACCTCCAGTTAGGTGCATCGAATTGGCTCCAGGGGTCTTTTACCTCAAGTTTATAACTATTATTTTCAGTATCAATTTCCAGACCTGAGAGGCAAATCACATGACCTTCAGAAGTGAACCAACCTTGGGTAATCAGAAAATCTCCCTCTTCTAGCCAGGTTTTTACATCATCAAGGCAGGCATTCAGATGCAATTCATAATTAACCGGAAATTGACGAATCACATCAGCCATTACCTGGGGATTGCCAGGATTGCCTATGGCTTCCAACCGCTGACGAATATCTTCAATATTTGGGTCATCAACAGCCATAGCAATACAGGTACTCTGGCAAGTATAAGCATTGGGTTGCCTTAGATTAAGAACTTTAAGTTTGGTATAGTAATCCCGAATAGCATTCATGGTTTCAGGACTGGCTGGCATAGTTTAACCTCCTAGAAATGGTATTACATAGCGACACTATTTGTAGTCCTAGCAATCGGTTGTTTTCTTTCTATAGTTTTGGTTACTCAAGACTTTTCCTTGACTATTAATAAATCTATGCTGTTAATAAGTTATTACGCAACTAATACAAACTAATATAATTTTTTGCCGAAAACTCATATTTTTATTTCGTAACTGCTCAATAATCCGGAGTAAATCGGTAAATAGCAAGCCTCAAATGGCGTGAAATAATTCCTAAACTGGTAGTCTGCCCCCATTTACTGAGCAGATACTTTAGGGTTGGCTGAAAAAGTCTTTTTGCTCTTCGTAGTAGTCAGGAGAAATAGGAATATTAGAGGAGACAGAAGTTAAAACTTCTCCTCAATTTTTCTGTCCAACTCTTGCCTAAAATACTAACTTTCTGACGGTTTTCAACTTACTTGCCAGGCACTTTTTCAAGTTTTAAACATCATTTCTGACAAATTTGTTAGATTGGAAAAAAAGCAGGTTTTAAACATTCCCTAAACCTATCTTTTTGGTGAAAACATCTGGTGTTGGTAAGGATGGTATAGCCCACCAAGGATTATGTTGTTGTAACTCTTCCAATCTATAGGAACCAGTAGCAACAGCAATAGACTTAGCACCAATGGCTTGACAACAGCTAATATCATGGGGCGTATCTCCAATGACATAAACTTTTTCTAAGTTAATTTCTCCGACTAATTCTTGGGCACTCGTTAACGCTTGACGAGCGATCGCTTTTCTATCTGCTAATTTATCTGAAAATCCCCCCTGGGTAAAATTAAAATAATTATCTAAACCATAATGAGTAAGTTTTGCTTTTGCTCCGACAGAGGTATTTCCTGTTAGTAATAGAGAAACTACATCATTACGATTGGGGTGTAAGTAGGAGAGAATTTCTTTGACTCCCTCTAGTATCTTGCCTTGTTTTCTAGTGAGATTTTGAGGTAGATATTCACCATAAACTTGTAATAATTGGTCTATTTTGGCATCATCAGGAGTAATACCTCCTAATTCTAAAATTTGACTTGCTAGTAAGCAATCTGTTGCTCCTGCTGTATTGAGCTTTGATAAATCTATCTCTTTACCAATTATGTCTCTAGCCGCATCTTCTAGAGCAAAAATACCTGCTCTACCAGTGGTTAATAATGTTCCGTCAATATCCCAAAATAGTATTGTAGTCATTTTGATTAAGGTAACTGATCAATTTTTTAGAGAATAAATCTTTCGTACTTTTAACTATTATTTTATCCTCAAGATATTTCCTTTCTCACCCGTTTGCAAATATTCTATCTTTTCTGACTTTGGAAATTTGCCTTTTGAGATAATTTATATAGCTTTTCTAGATATAGAAAGCCTAAATAATTGGTTTAAAAAAACAGTAGGGGTTTGGTCTCCAAATCCCACTTTTGCTTGGGTTAAGATACCAAATCCCTATAATAAAATGTGACAACATAATGGCGGATTACCGAAAAATAAAGGTTGAAAGCCTCTCCTTATCAAGGAGAAAAAAGCTGTCGTTTCGCTGCGCGACATGAAAAGCGGAGCTTCCCGAAGGGTGGGATGGCGAGGTTTCCTTTCCCTCCGGGACGCTACGCGTTACATGTCGCGGAGCGTTAACGTTTGCGGAGCATTCCGATAGGAAAGTTGTGCGCTAGCTAAACGCCATATCCAATCGACCAAGAGAAAGAAAAAATTCCTTTTAACCAATCCTCTTCTTGAAAATAAGAGGTAATTATTAATTGTTAATTATTAATTATTAATTATTGAATATAGGTTTTAATTTTGACTTATTAGACATCTCCAATCATAAAAAAACAAATCAATTATCCCATAGAAATAATCCATTCTTTCTCTCTGCTCCCTACTCCATTTTTTCTAAAAATCTGTCGACTGATTTACAATATAACAATCACCTTGAGCAGGAGGTACTTCAATTACAAGAATTTCTAATGGAGTTTCACCTTCGATCGCCTGATGTTTGACTCCGGGTTCTATTGTAATTACATCACCTTTTTTAATAGGTTGTATTTGATCGTCAAGAGATATGTGTCCTGTTCCGTCAAGTACATAATAATATTCTGTAGTTTTTTTGTGATAATGTTTTTCTGCTTTATCTACAAAAAGATGTACCAGTTTAGCTGGTCCTTGTGATACAAGTTTTCTAATAGTGCCACAATGTCCTCTGACCTGGGGAATATTATCAGTAGAAAGTATCATTTAATTTAAAACCTCCTTTTTTTTTACATAATAATTCAGCTATTAGCTGTTAACTCTCAGCAATGATATCCCAACCTTAAAGGAAGGAATTGAAATTAATATAGACTTTAAAGTTGGCTTTTGTAGTCAGATTTATAGCACTTAACTGGGAACACTTAACTGGGAACAGTTGGAAAAGTGTTTCCTAGTCTAAGATTCATCATCAGTTTATGTCCTAATCGCCCTGGCTATTGCTATAATTCTGACTTAATTAATAAAGCTTTTATCTAAAAAAATAGCTAATATAGCAATCCTCCGCATATTCGTGGCAAAAATCTTACTGCTTTTTAGGGAACAGGCAACAGGCAAGAGTTTCAGTTTTTTTATTTACTTTTTGATTTGTCACAACCTATTTAGGATTGCTATAGCAGAATACTTACTTTTTTGTTGTTTAGTTTCATTTTTTTTACCGAAATATTGTGGTCTAAAGCCTCTCCTTTTAAGGGGATAAAAAAGAGAATATTAGACATCTCCGGAAAAGAGGGAATAGGCAATAGGCAATGGGCAATAGGGGGAAGTAATTCATAATTTATGGATAAGAATTGATTTGATTTTTTATTATTGGAGATGTCTATTCCTGATGTCATAACAATTCAAAATTATCTTTTTCTAATTTTGAATTTTGAATTTTTAATTCAAAAAACGGTCAAGCCTCCTTATTGCATAGGTACTGATAACTGATAACTGAAATAGCTAATTCCATAAATTCATAAATTCTACTATTTGAATAGCTGTTGTTGCGGAACAAGGATTATTTATTTTTCCCTGGAAATATTCTACAGCGTTTTTCATGGCTCGACCCATTGTATCATCAGCTATAGAGGAGATAATTTTTTGTACAATACCATCCTGGCAAATTACAACTCTTCCTTCTCCTCGGTTTTTACCAAGAATTGGTTCATAAAATCCAGCTACAGTTATCCCTTTTTGATGATCTTCTACAGCTAATACACGATAGCGAATATTTTCCTCTTCAGGAGTTCTATCAAAGTATTTTGGAGAGTATCCTGGATAAAAATATTTTATCTTTCCTGCCATAGAAGTATATAGAATAACTTCTGCACCATTGACTGCCGTATAATGTTTTTCTGTCATTCCTTGCTTGGGCAAAAAGTAATTTTTATCGTTAATATTTAGATCTATATCTTGATAAAATATTTTGCCAATTTTCTGAGGAAAATATTCTTTTCCCAGAGCCATCACATTTGCAACTATATGTGAACCTTCATAGCCAAAAGCATAAAGTTTATCATCTATAAATCGACCGTTAATAAAATCATTGATTCTATTTTTAGTCATTTCTGAGACAACTTTATGAGGGGTAATTTTCAGAGATATAATTAGTTCTTTAATTTTCTGAGTTACTGATGATGCTATATAGTTTTCATTAACAACAAGCTTGCCTTGAAATTCCTGCAATAACTCACACAATATTTGAATCTCTTCGTAATTGCAGATTGGTTTTTCTACAATAATATTAGCCTCATTATCAATTTCTATAATATTCCTAATAACTTCAACATGAGTATCTGTAGGAGAACAAATATCCCAGAAGAGCGGACGTATTTCTGCTGCTTTTGCAAAAGATGAAAATACATTTATTCCTCTGTTGAGTGCCTCTTGTTGTTTAACTAAATTTGCTTCGATAATTCCTAGTGTCTGAATTCCAATATCGTTTAATTTTTTTTCATGCCATGAAGCGACATTTCCATTACCTACACGCACACATCCAAATAAATCTAACTTTCTGTCTAAAAAATGAGAAAATTGATGAGTCTTAGTTAGTAGTTGCATATTTTTCCAAACTTTTCAAGGTCGATCTCTTTTTCCTATTACTTATTTAAGTTTTTACCTTTGTGGGCGATCGGTATCGAAGCGATCGCTTAATTTTAAAGAGAAATAATTTTGAGTATTGTCTATATATAGATACTTTTGAAAAGCCTAGGTCTTATGTAATAGACATAGGCGTGAAAAATATGTAGACTTTTTGTAAAAGTAGGGAACAGGGAACAGGGAACAGGGAATATATTTTTAGTTAAAATGTACAGAAAATGATTTTATCAGGAAATTTTACAACTCTATTTTATGGTAAATAAAGGGTAAGTTTATTTTCTGGAAATGTCTAATATGTATAGTTACTAAATCTATAGAAAAATATTCCTAGACAAGTGTTTTAATTAAGTGTTACCTTAACGGGGTGAACTACAACACCCTCTATCCCATTGCTAAAAGCGTTTGGGACTGCTTTTCGTAATAT
>NZ_JAAHHT010000301.1 GCF_010672085.1 Okeania sp. SIO3I5 | reverse complement strand
AGAAACACGCAAGATCGGCGATTTTGCAGTTTGTTAATTTGAGGAGTGTTTTCGCTGTTGCAAAGCTTTCGGTGTGGAATGCTGCGCGAAAGGTTCTATAAAAGAAGGTGACAATAGGAAAAAACCTAACCCCCCAACCCCATTCCTATCCCCCCTTACCCCCCTTTTTAATCCCCCCTTGCCCCCCTTTCCAAGGGGGGATGAGGGGGGAGGAGGGAAGGGGGAGTTTCTCCCCTATCCTTGCAGGAGAGGGGTTAGGGGAGAGGTCTTCCCCTACTAAACTGATAACTGAAATTATGATTGCCCAAGATAAAAAACAACTCAAATTTAATCACATCCTTACTTTAACTATCCTATGGTTATTGGGGGCGGTGAGCGATCGCCTCTGGTTTGCTTTTGATAATTCTGTTCCTGCTTGGGATCAAGCGGACTATCTGACGGGTTCCCTTACCTATTTGCGTGTTTTCCAAAATCTACAATTGTTTTCTGGGGAATGGTGGCAGCATTTTTGGCAACTTTCGCCGAAGGTGCCACCGTTAACTTACATTCTTACTGTTCCGTTTCAAAATATCTTTGGTAGAGGTGCTGACGAAGCAACTTTAGTACATCTATTTTTTAGTGCTATTTTACTGACTTCGGTTTACAGTTTAGGCAGCAAATTATTTAATCAAAAAGTTGCGTTTTGGGCAGCAGTATTATCTATATTATTTCCGGGATTATATAGATATCGTTTACAATTTTTACTCGACTATCCTCTCACCGCAATGGTAACTTTAAGTTTCTGTTGTTTGACATTTTGGTATTGGAATAGGGAACAGGGAACAGGGAACAGGGAACAGGAAGAAAAGATTGATAAAAAAATATTGGATAGGGAACAGGGAAGAAAGAAAGTTTTATTATTTTTGGAAAAATTTAGAGGATTAATATCTGCTCAAACAGATAAGTTATTTCAAGATAAATCTCTCAGAAATTGGCTTTGGGCAACTGCTTTTGGTTTGACTTTCGGCCTGGCAATTTTAGTTAAGCAAACTACAATATTTTTTCTGTTTACGCCGTTGCTTTGGATAGGGATAAATATTCTCAAAAAACGGCAATGGTACAAATTAATTCAACTAATTTATTCTCTCTGCTTATCCGTCGCAATTTTTTATCCTTGGGCAAGAACAAATTGGCTATTAATGTTAACTGCTGGTAAACGAGCAACGGTAGATTCGGCTATTGCTGAAGGCGACCCCAATCTCTTAAGTTTAGATGCTTGGATTTATTATGGAAAATTACTGCCTTATCATATTTCTTTGCCTCTATTAATTATTCCCATTGGTGGATTAATTTTTTACTTTATCCGACTCAACAAAAAACAAGAAAACTTTTCAAATCAGCTCCATTCTTGTCAATGGATAGCCATATTTTTAATTGGAGGATACCTAATTTGCTCCCTCAATATCAACAAAGATTTTCGTTACACTTTGCCATTCTTGCCAGTTTTATCAATTTTATTAGCTTTTGGTTTAATGCAATTTCCCAGAAAAGTAGGAAAACAAATTCGCTACTTTACTGTTGGTTTAGCAATTATTTTAATGCTATTAAATCTCTGGCCTGTAGGTGGAATTTTCCTCAGACAAATTACTGCTTGGTTAAGTCCTGGCGCTACTTATTATGCTCATTTAGGCAAAGCATGGCCTCATCAAAAAGTAATTGCTGAAATTATCAAAACTGACCCCTATTTACAATCAACTTTAGGGGTTTTACCTTCCACTCCAGAAATTAATCAACATAACTTAAATTATTACGGCGCTCTACAAAATTTACAAGTCTATGGTCGGCAAGTTGGAACTAATTTAAAACAAATAGAACAAGATGCGCGATCGCTCTCTTGGTTTGTCACAAAAACTAATGAACAAGGTTCTGTAAAAAGAATCAAAAAAGCTCAATCTGCTATTGTTAATCTCATCGAAAAACACCCGAATTTTCAATTACAAAAAAGTTGGCAGTTGCCAGATAATAGCAACTTAAATCTCTATCGTAATCAGTTTTTACCTGTAGAAGTTAATCCTCTGAATAAACCACAGGAAAAAGTAAAATTAGACTATGTGATTTTATCGCCAAAAATTAGACCGGGAACTCCCATACCAATTACTTATAAATGGTCTGGTTCCTGGCAAGAATTACAGTCAGGTTTAGTCTTATTAACTTATCGTCGAGAAAATATAGCAACTCCCACAGTTACGAAGTACATTGAGAATCCCCCTAAATCCCCCTTAGAAAGGGGGACTTTGAACGCTCCCCCCTTAGAAAGGGGAACTTTGAACGCTCCCCCCTTAGAAAGGGGAACTTTGAACGCTCCCCCCTTACAAAGGGGGGCAAGGGGGGGATATAAAACTGTACCTCATAGATTAAAGAACTGCTATATTAATCCACCACAATTTCACCAATTGGTTTCTGAGTACATTGAGAATCCCCCTAAATCCCCCTTAGAAAGGGGGACTTTGAAGACTCCCCCCTTACAAAGGGGGGCAAGGGGGGGATATAAAACTGATAATAATATCTCAGAAAAACCTGTCACCAAATTTATTCACGATCGCGCTATTGGAATGGGAAGTTTATACCCTGGTCTGTCTCCAGCAAATAAGTCTGAGGTTGGGTTTGAAGTCATTGAACGAATAGGAATGTTACCCCCTGGCAATATTTCATCGGGAAATTACATATTAGAAGCAACTTACCTTAACCGGAAAACTGGAGAAACTTATCCTATTCCCATACAACCCCCCGTTCGTGTCGAAGTAGACCCCCAGGCGCAAATATTACCAGCACCAGAATTAGATTTAGTAACGCAGTTGCGGATGTGGGGCAAAAAGTTACCTCTGGGAATAAAGGGTTTGGAAACTGTGTTTGCAGAAGTGGCGCGAGTTAACCAATACGATCCAGTTCAAGATTATACTGAGCAAGCAGAACAAACTTTAACCTATCGTTTGCAACAGGAACCAGATAATTTAGAATTGCTCTATAGTTTAGCTTTAGCGCAAGTTTTACAAAAAGATGCAGAGGGAGCGATCGCTACTTTAACTAGGATAACTGAGTTAGATTCTCAAAACCCTTTTGCTTATGCTTATTTAGCTTTTGTCTATTTATACGATCTTAATCCGGGAGCGGCGGAAATTGCTTTAAAGTCTGCTTTGGAACTCGATCCTTATCAACCAGAGATTAGATCATTAAATGGTATTGCTGCTTTAATGCGAGGAAATTTAGTGCTAGCGTGGCAGGAGTTGATAAGTCCTTAGAATTTGGAATTTAGAATTTAGAATTCAGTGCAAAATTGTAGTGGACTGTTTCATTTTAAATGGTGTAATAAGTGTAGGTTGGGTTGAGGGACGAAACCCAACCCAACAACAATAGACATCTCCAGAAAATGTTCTCAAACCTTCCCAAATCGGTATTTTTGGAGAGGTCTAATAACGTGCGTGTTGGGTTTCCCTTCGTTCAACCCAACCTACATTATCACCTCATGGTCAAAAACTTTCTTATATAGCACTACGCAAATAGGTTAGGACATTTCTAAATCCTGTTTGCTCCGCATGACCTAGGAAAAACCCTTTGACATTTTGCTGTTCCCAGTTAAGTGTTCCCTGTTCCCTAGCGCCATATCATAATTTGAAATTTATGTCCATTCCAAACAGGTGTAGATTTCTATAACTTTTTATTCAGTTTACCCATGTACATTTACTTGACACTTCAGGCAATAACTTGTTACATTTATTTACAGTAAGGTTAAAAAATGTAAAGGAAAAACAAACTATGGTTATCTTAATCTCATTATTCGCGATCGCTTGGGTAGCTGCTGCAGTAATCGGAAGTCAAGCTTACTTCTTGGGCGAGCAAACAAAACCTATCCACGAGCGTAACTGGAATTCTAAGTCTTTTGAAAACTTGTCTGAATCTTTGACTGGCAATAGATTAGACTACAACAAGCGAGTTCCGTCGTATAGTATGGATGCCTATGCTAGTCAGTCTATTAATGGTTGAAATGCTTAGGTAATAGTTAACTTTCCTGGCTGTTGTCCCGCGCTCTCCATCCCCCCTAACCCCCCTTTGGAAGCTATCCCTTATAAGGAACTCTTGAAACCCTTGTGGGAGGGTGGGGAGGATGGGGAGGATGGGGAGGAGGGGGAGGATGGGGAGGATGGGGAGGATGGGGAGGAGGGGGAAGAAGAATTCTTTCTACAGTCTTCACTCAAGCGTGTCTAATTCAATACATTTTTCTCCTGAAAAAGCCGATTCAAGACTTAAACATAACTTGTCTATGTTGTCAAGTTTTATGTTAAGAAAGATGTTTATAAAGCATAGCTTTGGAAGGGGGGAGGGGAACGGAGGGATGGGAAAGCCTAGGCCCGGATTCGGACACCTTCATAAGCTAAACGTTCATATGCCCAAGACACAAGCTAGTGGACTGTTTCATCTTAAATGGTGCAATAGGCTTTTTTCTCCCTTACCACCTTGTCTTCCTTGTCCACCTTGTCTTCCTTGTCTTCCCACAACCTAAAATCTAATGCACAGTTTTAGCTGAAACATTCCACTACGAATAGCTTTCATGCGTAAGTCCTATTACTGCTCCATAAAACTGATACAAAGCGTCACATAACGTAACAACTTGATGTGTACGGACGTTTAGCTAAAGCACAACTTTCCTAGGTCATGCTCCGCAAACGTTAACGCTGCGCGACATGTTTGCGCAGCATTCCCTATAAGAAAACGCATTTTTGCTCAAGCAACGTCCCTACCTGCTTCTACTGAGGCCGTCGGCGGTTTCTCATCCACAGGCATTCACGGCCCTTGCGACCGCATCTCTCAAATTTATACTGGCGTTTAAATCTCTATCCATTGACAAGCCACATTCAGGGCAGTCATAAGTCCTTACATTTAAAGGCATATCTTGAATATGACCACAATTCGAGCAAGTTTTTGATGATGGAAAAAAGCTATCAACTATTACTAACTCAGAACCGTCTGTTAAATAGTATGCTTTGTCACTTATTATGTCGTTATTATTTGATTAAGTCAATACTCTTGACTTGATAAATTTTACTACCTTATCTTTTACATTAACTAGCTTATTATATCGTGTAATAACGTAAATTTTCAACTAAGTTTTTACTCTTCCCTTTTCCCAGTTAAGTGTTCCCTCTTTTCTGGAGATGTCTACTGAATGCTTACGAAAGTATTTCAATTTCAATCCAAACTCCTGTTTTCTTAGTATCAGGAATATATTCAATAGTAAGTTTAGGAATACAACTCAAGCGATCGTCCTGAAGCACACCCGCACCATTTAATGTCAAAGCATCAAGACAAGCTCCTGCTAAATTATCTAAATCAGAATTAGTGCGATGTTTTCCACAAAAACTAATGGAAATAGCTGCTTTTTGAATCGGTAAATTTACCTCTAAATTAAGTTCAGAAACTTGACGGTAAATTTCTACTTCTGCCTGATTTCTCCAGGTGCGATATCGAGGTGGTAAATAAGTACCATTAGCAGTAACTCGTGGACGTGCTTTAGGAACTACTTTCCCAGGAATATAGAAATGAATTTTTGTAGAATTTTCAGATTCTTCAGATTCGGAGTTAGAAGTCGTAAAATTCTCATCATTATCTAATAACGGAATATTTTTGTTAACTTCCGTCTCCAGTTCTTCTGGTAAATTATCTTTTGATTGAGAGGTAACAAATTGCATTTGAAATTTATCTTCCATAGCATCTTCCATAACAGATAAATCAGCTTTTCTGTAAGCATCTAATTGTGTCCGGAAAGTAGGCCAACTTTTAGCTATTTGCAAATAAGTCTCCGCGCAGTTCTCTGAGAAATGGCAATTATTTTGGAGCCAAGATTGCCATTCAGTAGGAGAAAATAAAGTTTGAGTTTCCAATAATAATTGACCTAAAGAATAAGCATAAACCATAGCATTTTTTTGGTCAATTTGGCATTTTTGATGTTTAAAATTAATATCTTCTATTAAGTCTTGCCAGTTGAGAAACATTTGATAGTAGGTATTAGGAGAATAGGTGAATAAATTTACTATAGCAATCCTATTTCAGTTGTAAGATTTTGGTGGTAGGGGCGAAGAGCGTAATTAGGAGCATGACAAACGGAAATCGCCCGTACAGCAGTCAGGAGTCAGGAGTCAGGAGTCAGAATTTTTAAGGTTTTCAGCTCAAACTAACTATCATAAAAATTCTCACATCTCATTCCTGATTGCTATATAGCAATTCCCAAAAAGCGTGAGGTACAAAATTCTTTGGTTTTAGGGAACAGGGAACACTTAACTGGGAACAGGAAACAGGGAATAGGCAATAGGCAATAGGCAATAGGGAGTAGGGAATAGGGAATAGGGAATAGGGAATAGGGAGTAGGGAATAAGGAGTAGAAGAAGTAGTAATTCTCATTCCGTAGGAATAGATAAAGAAGAAAAACAACTCTACCTCCGAGAGCTTGGGAAACGCTATATAGAATGAGATAATACGAATTTGATATAATGTTGGCTACAAATGACTAAGCTATTTATTAGGACTTACCTAAAGAAATCTGGTTTTTAGGATAAATCCTTGTTTTTAACAATAAATATTGACGAAAAAACCCGGTTTCTGAGTTTGTCTGCGTCATCATAAATTTATGACCAAAAAATAATATAATCTCCGGTTGAATACTTATACTTTGGTGTCAGGAAGGCAGAAGGCAGAAGGGGAAGAAAAGGTTCAAAGGAAGAAGGTTTTTTTATCACTAATTATCCGGAAATAATATAAGATATAGCAATTCCCAAGAAGCGTGAGGTACAAAATTCCTTGGTTTTAGGGAACAGGGAACACTTAACTGGGAACAGGGAATAGGGAATAGGGAATAGGAAACAGGGAATAGGAAATAGGAACAAATAAAGATAGGTGTACCTCACGATTGCTGAGAAACGCTATATCAAGACTCCCCTTTCAAAAAAATAAAAAAATATTCGATTCAATATTTTAAGGTTCTGGCTTCACCGAGAGGTACTGATAATTGAAATGACTCACTCCTGTAAGTAGTATTTATTAATATTAATAGGCATCTCCAGAAAAGAGGGAATAAAGAATAGGGAATAGGGGGAAATAATTAATAATATAAAATCCGTTTATACAGTAATCGCAAAATTACTTCCTCAACTAAAATATGTTAAGCATAAATACGAATTTAAAAATTTATGCATTTTCATTTCCTTTCTTACTCATTACTCCTTACTCATTACTCCTTACTCATTAATCCTTACTCATTAATCCTGAGTAATACGATAACTAATTACCCGGATTCTATATAATATCATGTCCGCTTGTATCGGAGAGTGTAAACCTAAAGGTGAGTATCTACAGGAAATTTAAGTTTTTTTTCTTGCTCTTAAGTATTCCTCTCTGTTCCCAGTTATAGCAGGGAACAGGGAACAGGGAACAGGGAACAGTTAGAAAAACATTTCCCAGTCTAAGGTTCATCATCAGTCCATGTCCTAAGCAACTCTTTCTCAGCTATAAGTGTTCCCAGTTAAGTGTTCCCTACCTTTGCTATACAATACCGATGCTACCGGACATGATATAATTTATGTATGATTTGTAGTGATGGAACGGTATTTGCCAACATCAAACCTTACAAACAAGCGAAAAAAAGATTAACTGGTTATCAACGCCGTGTCAAGAAAAAGGAGCCTGGTTTCCTGCGGAATGCTACGCAAACAAAAAACAGAGCAAAAGCCGTAAAAAGGCTAGCTAAGGCTCACAAAAAAGCGAATGCGACCTTGCGACGACGACAGATCGCTTGCGGAACGCGCACCAAGCAGTAGCTGACATCAGAGCGGATGCACTACATAAACTAATATCATGTCCGGAGCAGAGCGTGATAGAACGACCTTCCGCTTACGCGACCAAAAAACTTTTTCCTCCTTATACCATGTCCGGATAATTAGTGATAAAACCATTTCTTTCTCCTGGTACATTCTTTTCTCCTGTCTCCTGTCTCCTGACTCCTCCATTTTTATTTATAAGTATTCAACCGGACATGATATTATACATTCAAACTCTCTTCTCTTCGCTCATTTCTCCGTACGGACGTTGCTTGAGCAAAAATGCGTTACATGTCGCGCAGCGTTAGCGGATCGAAAGCGTCAGCAATACGTCCCTACCTCCTGACTCCTTCTTCCTTATTTATAACTATTCAACCGGACATGATATAACAACATGGTTAGCTAAAAACCACAGCACCATAGTGATAGAGGTATGACAATGTAAGATGTCTACTGTTTAACTTTTACAAACTGGTTGGTAGTCAATACCATCAGATAGAATTGCATCAACTAACTTAGCATTCTTCAAATCAACCTGACTCAAGTTAGCATCAACTAAATTTACCCTACTCAAATCAGCACCATTAAAATTAGCCTTGGTTAGATCAGCACCAGACAAATTAGAACTATTAAGATCGACTAGACTCAAATTAGCATCAGAAAGATTAGCACTACTCAGATCAGTAACAATTAAATAGGAACCAGTTAGATCGGCATAACTCAAATCAGCGCCAACCAGATTAGCACCAATCAAACTCACATACCTCACTCTTGCACCAATCAAACAAACGTAACTGAGACTAGCGCTAAAAAGAAACGCTCTATCTAAAACAACTTGAGAAAGATTAGTACAAAAGAAGAAAGCACGATTAGCATCAATCTCAGAGAGGTTTGCTCCACTTAAGTTGGCATTACTCAGATTAGCTTCACCAAGTTTAGCACCTGTTAAATTAGCTTCACTTAAATTCGCCCCCACTAAATTTGCTCCACTCAAATTAGCATTACTGAGATTGACACCACAGAGATTAGTATTAGTCAGGTCAGCATTACTAAAATCGGAATTACTAAAGTCTGCACCACTGAGATTAATACTTTCAAGGCTAACTTCTTGCAGATTTATAGAAAGAAAATTTCTGTTACCATTAGTATAATCTTCTATTAATTGCTTGGTATGATTCATGATGGGTATCTACGCTATATTTTGTAACTCTAGCTATTAGCGCGTCTAGCTTTTAAATCTAGACACGCTAATACTATTTTCCCAAAATACCTCTAATATAGATGCTGATAAAGCTTAATTTTTTATCAAGAAAAATCTGCGCCATATACTCACAAGAAAATAATGGTTAATTGCTCACTAAAAATTGTTTCTCTTATTCCTAGTGCCACAGAAATTATTGCAGAATTGGGATTAACAAAAGCTATTGTTGGTAGAAGTCACGAATGTGACTATCCTCGAGAAATTCAAAATTTGCCTGTTTGTACTCAACCTAAATTTAATCCTGATGGTAGTAGTCGGGAAATTCACGATCGCGCTACGGAGTTATTACAATCTGCTTTAAGTGTCTACCTTGTGGAACTAGAAACATTAGAAAAATTACAACCTACTCATATTATTACTCAAGCTCAATGTGATGTTTGTGCTGTTAGTTTGGCAGATGTAGAAACAGCAGTGAAAAGTTTAACAAAAAGTCATCCTCAAGTTATCTCTTTAGAGCCTAATTTATTGGCAGAAGTTTGGGCAGATATGGAACGAGTAGCAAATAATTTAGGAGTGGATGGGAATGAGGTAATTTCTAAGTTAAAAAAAAGGGTTGCAGTTTGTGCAGAAACAACACAAAATTTACCAGTTAATAATATTCCAAAAGTTGCTTGTATTGAGTGGAGTAATCCACTAATGGCAGCCGGAAATTGGATACCAGAATTAGTTAAACTTGCTGGTGGAAATTCATTATTTGGAGAGATAGGAAAACATTCTCCTTGGTTAAAATGGGAGGAGTTATTAACTGCTAATCCAGATGTAATAATTTTTATGCCTTGTGGTTTTGATTTAGAACGTACTCGCCAAGATACTTTAGAGTTAATTCAAAGTTCAGAATGGCAAGATTTAACTACAGGTAAATCGGGAAAAGTTTACATTACTGATGGAAATTCTTATTTCAATCGTCCGGGACCAAGATTAGTAGATTCATTGGAAATTTTAGCGGAAATTTTACATCCCGAATTGTTTAATTTTGGTTATCAAGGGATAGGTTGGGAGCAGTTAATAATTAATAATTAATAATTACCTAAAAATTGAAAAATTAAGGTATAAAGGCTCCCCTTTTAAGGGGATAAAAAAAGAGAATATTCCTTACGTAAAGCCTCATTATTGCAGAGGTACTGATAACTGGGAACTGATAACTGATAACA
>NZ_JAAHHT010000300.1 GCF_010672085.1 Okeania sp. SIO3I5 | reverse complement strand
CCACGGAAAGTAGGTGATACCTCAACGAGCGAAATCCTTGCTGTCAGGAGCCGTGTGAGCTGGAAACTCTCATGCACGGTTTTGAAACAGAGGTGAGGGATAGTGATATCCCCATCGACTGTATCGGTAACGAAACCCAACTCTAACTATTTGCTTTGAATTAGGTATGGCTTTGTTGGGTTTCACTGAATTCTACCCAACCTACTTTCTGGGTGATGGAAGAGTTCCTCTCAAAGTTCACTATCACTACTCCAACAACACTGTATAAAACCTTGTACGCAACCAAACTCTTCCACCAAATCCTATAGTCCCCATGGGTAGATGTCCTGTATAATGTGTCTCCCGATTAAAAGTTAGCTCATCGTAATGCAGGCATTTTCCTCCTTGCTGCCAGCCCACTTTATTACAAAATGCTTCCCATATTTCCTCATCATACTTTCTCGTACCACCCAAACTCTGATAAATATCTTTTTGCACAGAAAAACCAAACTTACCGTCGCTATATTTTACCCAAAGTTGGTCTATTTCTCTAAGTATTTGAGATGGAGTCTGGTAATACATTTTATCTCTATCAATATTCTCTAATGCCATTACTTCAAAAAAAATAAATGCTGTCTCCTCATCAGCTTTTCTCCATTCTCCTTGACACAGATATTCTTCTAGTTGAACAAACAAACTATTCTCTGGTAGTTCAGTTTTACTTTGTCTAAGTTCAAATTCGTAAGCTTCATCAG
Source organism: Okeania sp. SIO3I5 (assembly GCF_010672085.1). Taxonomy (GTDB): domain Bacteria; phylum Cyanobacteriota; class Cyanobacteriia; order Cyanobacteriales; family Microcoleaceae; genus Trichodesmium. The sequence continues at coordinate 9,600 of NZ_JAAHHT010000300.1, read as the reverse complement.
CTTCCTTATTATATTGAACAGACAACATTTTATAGAATCCTTCTCGGAACCTCTCAGGATTTTCTTTGTTGGCAAATTTGAACCGGAAAATCTCACGCCATTTTTCCTCATTTATATTGTCTGTCGTACCCCACAACTCAAATAACTTTTCCGAACCTTTTTCATACAAAGAATAAACTTCAGGAACTTCTGGCAATTTAATACTCGAAATAATATGAGGTAAAATCCGCGAAACTCGATAAACACGCTCAGATTCTTCTACTTCCGAACTAACTTCTATCAAACCTAAATCTACGGCTTGATTCAACTTTTCCTTATAACCAGAAATAGACTCACAAACTACCTCCAAAGCTGACATCGGTACAGGAATTTCAAACACCAAACAATGACTCAATACCCGTGCAATTTTTTCATCAACTTGTTTATAAAGTTTATCCCAAATTATTTTTCCTTGCCAATCTTCAGAACTAGATTCAAGCTTATTTAACTTCCCCTCAATATCCTCACAACCAAACACATCTTTATCCAACCATTCCAATAAACGAGCATTTCCGTCGGCAAGTTTTAACGCTCTTTCGATTAACTTTTCATCAATTTTTCCCGAATTAAAATTCTCCAGACGCTTCAATTTTTTCTCTAAGTCAGCTTTTCTAAATGCGTCTAAACCTTGTACCCAAAACTCACTTAATAAATCAGATTGAAACTCATAACGACAAGTAATAATAATTTTTTCCCTGGCACCTACTTCTCGAATTGCAAAAACCAAAGCATTTAAAACTTCTGCCGCTTCAGGTTTCAAAACATATCCACCTTCACGAGGTTCGAGATTCCATTCAAAGTCATCGAAAAGAAAAAGAAAAGGTTTTTCTCCAGCTTCAATCAAATTTTCAAATAAATCTCGCAACCTATATTTAAGTTCATTTCGATTATCCTTTAAAGCAAAACGTAAATCAGCATCTCTCAATTTATCCGCCAATTTTTCCACGAAATTAGAATTATCAATTTGTCGCCACCAGAAAACCTTTTCATATTCCGATAAACGTTCCCAAAGTCGAGAAGCAATCGTACTTTTTCCCAGACCTCCCATACCATGAATTAATACTCCCAACTTATCATCTAATTTAAAAGCACGGAGACAATTTTGTAACTGACGACGACGACCCACAAAATCTTTACGAGTGGCTACCCTAAATCTACCTTCCGGATCTCTAAATTCAATAGTTTTCTGGTAACGGGGTGCAGGTTTTCTACCTGGTTTTCTCAAAGGAGTTACTAACGCTGCTCCATAAAACTGATACAAAACGTCACATAACGTGACAATTTGATGTTTACTTCCTGCTTCTACTGAGACCGTCGGCGGTTACTCATCCACAGGCATTCACGACCGAGCCGACCGCATTTCTCAAATTTATACTGGCGTTTAAATCCCTATCTATTGACAAGCCACATATTGGGCAGTCATAAGTCCTTACATTTAAGGGCATATCTTGAACATGACCGCAGTTTGAGCAAGTTTTTGATGATGGAAAAAACCTATCAACTACTACTAACTCTGAACCATACCATTCGCACTTATATTCTAGCTGTCGCCTGAACTCATAAAATCCTTGGTCGGCTATTGATTTCGCTAACTTATGATTGCGTAACATTCCACTTATATTCAAATCTTCTATGACAACTATGCCGTGGTTCTTAGCTAAATATGTTGTCAGTTTATGAAGTGCGTCTTTACGGATGTTTGCTACTTTTCTATGCAATCTGGCTATCTTTAGTTGTGCCTTTTTCCAGTTAGCAGAGCCTACTTCTTTATGACGATTTAGGTATTGCAGCCTAGATAACTTAGCTTCAAATTTCTGATATGCTTTCACACTTTTGAATACTTTGCCATCACTTAGTGTTGCTAAGGTTTTTACTCCTAAATCTACACCGATAACATCCGTTTTTTTCGCTGTAGTTGTGCCTAAAAATTCATAGCTACAACTGAGATACCAATCACCTGCTTGTTTGCTAATTGTTATTTTTTTAGTTGTTGCTTCAATTGGTTCATAAGTTTTGACTATGCCAATAAAAGGTAATTTGTGATTCCATCCATTTAGTTCTATTGGTTTTCCACAATTATCTATTGTGAATGAATCATGTTTACCTTTCTTTTTAAACCTTGGGTGTTTAGCTAGACCTTTAAAGAACATGCATGAACGCTTCACCTAAATTTATGAAAGCATATTGGTAAACTTTAGATGACAATTTTTTCATCCAAGGATATAAAGGCTTTGTGTGATTGGTAAAAACCTCTCTAAGTGTACGAACATTAGGCTTGTAGCCATTTTTATAAGCTTGATTCCATAAGCTTAAGCCCCAATTATAGCACCAGCGTGAGTAGCCCGCGTGTTGAGCCATCAAAGTTTTTTGCTGATTATTGAGTTTGAGCTTGGTTCTAATAGATTTCATGTATGTGTGTTTTATATGCTCCGCAAACACAGTCTGTCTAATAGTGTGCTTTGTAAGGTATTATATCGTTATTTTTTGATTAAGTCAACGCTCTCTTGGTTTGACAAACTTCACTGTGTTACTACTTGAGAGAACTATTATATATTAACTTATTATGACGTAATCTGTCAACTAAATAAAAACTCCCGCTAAACTACCCGCCCCATAAAGTCGTAATTTATGCCAGTCTCTAGCATTAACCTTAATTAATTCCTGGTAAGTTTCCGCTGTTTTTTGTACCATTGGGAAATTTTCTCTGCAATGTTGAGAGTATTATTAATAATGATAGAAGTTCCTGAACCAATTCCAACTATTGTCAGAATGGTTGCTAAAGTAATACCTTTTTCATTGCCATCTGAATCTATTTCATAACTACCTTCTATACCTTCAATTGCCATAATTTCTTCTGTAGCTTGAACAGCATCTAAACCTTCAATAGCTATTTTGAGCATTTTTCAACTAACTTATTTTTGTGTTTGATTCTAATTATACCTCATCCTTAAGAGCGGGGGTTTAAATTATAGATAGTTCCGTAACTATAAACTTCATAGAGTTTGACTAAATACTTATCACTTTTGAAGAGGAAAAAAAGTTGTTATTGCCAGAGGGAGATACTTAACAATTGTGAATAAAAAATTCAGACCCCTGAAGCAATCTCCTTTTCTATTTTTCTATCTGGAGTTATTATGCTACAATCTAAATTTTAGAGAGTTACTATAAACCAATAAATCTTGTTATAGATACCAGCTTATGAGTTTAATGAAAAACATATATAATAAATTTAACCCATTTGACCCTTTACCTCCTAACGATCCAGCTTATGTAAACTGTAGTGAAGTGAGGGGAGATGATAATATTTTTAAGGAAATTGGTAAGACTATTATTTACTCAGAGAAGCCTACCTGTCAACTTTATACTGGGCATCGAGGTGTAGGTAAATCAACAGAATTATTACGCCTAGAAGATTATTTACAAAAAAATGGTTTTTTTGTTGTTTATTTTCCAGCAACGGAAGGAGATATTGATGAATTAGACGTTCAATATACTGACATTATTTTGGCTTGTACTCGCAATATTTTGGAGAAGCTTCAAGCTTATGCTTCTCCTAATCTTTTATTAGATTGGTTACAGTCTAGATGGCATGAATTAAAGGATTTAGCTTTATCAGATGTGGAGTTTGAAAAACTAAGTATTGAATCTAAAATTAATGTTTTTAGTAAGTTAACTACAAGTTTAAGACGTATTCCAAGTACCCGCGAAACAATTAGAAGACAGGTTGATAATCATAGTGTTTCTTTAATTGCAGCTTTAAATGAATTTATTGAAGAGGCTCAAAACAAATTGCCAGAAGTAGAATCAAAAATAGTTGTGATTCCTGATAATTTAGATAGGATAATACCTATTGAAAAAGGCAATCAAAGAACAAGTCACGATGAAATTTTTCTTGATTATAGTAATCAGTTAACTGCTTTAAATTGTCATGTTGTTTATACGATTCCTATTTCTTTAGCCTATTCAAGTCAAGCAACTGAACTAAGAAATATTTATGCAAGTCCCCAAGTTTTACCAATGATTATGGTTAAAGATCGTCAAAATGAATCTTATGGGAAAGGATTAGATAAAGTAAAGGAAATTATTGAAAAAAGGGTTCGTTTAGTTGACCCTGGGATTGATATTGATACTCAAATTTTTGATAATTCAGAAACTCGGATAAAGCTTTGTCAGATGACTGGAGGTCATGTCCGGGATTTAATGTTATTAATGCAATCTGCTATGCGTCAAGTTGATGATTTTCCGATAAATATAAAAGCAGTAAATCGTGCTATTAGCGATGCTAGAGATGGCACTTATCGAAATGCAGTTAATTCTGAAGAATGGGATAAGTTAGCTATAGTTTATCACTCAAAAAATATTCCTAATGATGAGGAATATCGAAGTTTATTATTCCGTCGTTGTGTATTGGAATATCGAGATGTTGATGCAGAAGATAATCCTGTACGTTGGTATGATATTCATCCTTTAATTGAAGGAACATCTGAGTTTCAATCGGCACTAAATAGATTAATTTCTAATGAGTAATAACTTAGTCAGTCCCATAGAAAAATTTAGACCAGATGAACAAGAAATTTATCTGACCCTGAAACGTGATTTATCTTGGCGCGAAGGTTTTGGTATTTTATTTGTCAAGTGTTCTCCTGTACAGGAAAGTTTGATTATTGGCAAAGTTAAGCAAGATATTCCAGACAAAAAAATTGAGGTTTTAAAATTAGAACATTCTATTGATAATTTATATGACTTGATTGCAGAGAAGGTTAAAGATAATCCAATTAATGTTTTATTTATTAGTGGTATTGAAAAGTCTTTAGCTTTAGAGGATTATATTAAACGGACTCTAGAAAAACCGAAAATTTCTCACGAAAAAGGTTCAGTATCATACTTATTAGGTCATCTAAATTGGCAAAGGGAAAGATTTAGAGATGATTTTAATTGCTGTTTAGTTTTTATAGTCAGGAAATACACTTTAAAATATTTAGTGCGTCGTGCCCCAGATTTTTTTGATTGGCGTTCTGGAATATTTGAGTTTCCTGTAGATAAAGAAATTGATTTACTACAACATTATGTTCCGTTTGAGCGTTATCTTGAGCAAGAAAAACAAAGGAAAGTATCTGAAGATTTTTCATTATTTTATCAAAAGAAAGATATAGATACTCAAGAGTATGTTTTGTTGTTGGAAAAGCTTCTCTTATTAGAATATGAAAATAATGGAGATTTAAAATTTCTCTACTCTGTTATTAAATCTAATGTTGATAAATTAGATAACTTTTTTGCCGAGCTTTTACAACAGTGGATAATTGATACTTGTTCTGAAGTTAGTCTAGAAGAAAAAGAAGCAATTGCGGGAATAGTAGAAAGTCTGTGTATAGATATTTCTCGCTTCCCTCTGGGAAGATTGTCAAATATTTTAGAAATAGCAATTACTGGATTAGAAAGTATTTTAAATTTTCATCCCCGTGAGACTTTTCCTAAGCAATGGGCAACTACTCTTCATAATCTTGGTTATGTTTATAGTAATCGTATTTTTGGTGAGAAGGCTGAAAATTTAGAACAGGCGATCGGTTATTATCAATCTGCATTACAAGTTAGAATTCGTGAAGATTTTCCTGAAGATTGGGCAACTACACAAAATAATCTAGCTATTGCCTACACTCAAAGAATAAGAGGAGAAAGAGGGGAAAATCTAGAAAGTGCTATTAGTGCTTATTTTCGAGCTTTAGAAGTACGAATTTGTAAATATTTTCCTGTAGATTGGGCAAAAATTAAAAATAATTTAGGTAATGCTTATATAGAAAGAATAAAAGGAGATAAAAGAGAAAATTTAGAGCAAGCTATTAATTGTTTTTATCAATCTCTAAAAATTTATACTAAAAAAAATTTTCCTGAAGATTGGGCAACTACCCAAAACAATCTAGGTAATGCTTATCGAGAAAGAATAAGAGGAGATAAATGGGAAAATATTGAAATGGCGATCGCTTGTTTAGAAAAAGCTTTAGAAGTTTATACGAAGCAAGATTTTCCTTTTAAATGGGCAGATACTCAAAATAATCTCGGTAATGCTTATCGAGCAAGAATAAGAGGAGATAAAGCTGAAAATATTGAAAATGCAATTGCAGCTTTTCAAATGGTTTTAGAAGTTTATACGAAGAAAGATTTACCTTTACAATGGGCAGATACTCAAAATAATCTCGGTAATGCTTATCGAGCAAGAATAAGAGGAGATAAAGCTGAAAATATTGAAAATGCAATTGCAGCTTTTCAAATGGTTTTAGAAGTTTATACGAAGAAAGATTTACCTTTACAATGGGCAGAAACTCTAAATAATCTTGGTAATGCTTATCGAGAAAGAATAAGAGGAGATAAAGCTGAAAATATTGAAAGTGCAATTGCAGCTTTTCAAATGGTTTTAGAAGTTTATACGCAACAATATTTACCTTTACAATGGGCAGAAACTCAAAATAATTTAGCCATTGCCTATGGAAACAGAATAAAAGGAGACAGAGCGGAAAATCTTGAAATGGCAATTACAGGTTTTCAAAATTCCTTGCAAATTTTTACTCCTGAAAATTTGCCGATTGAATGTTTAACGGTTAGTCATAATTTAGGTAATTTATACTTTCAAGAAGCAAACTGGCAATTGGCTATTGAAGCTTACAAAATTGCTATTAAAGCAGTAGAAATTTCTTGTAGTTGGGCAATAACAGAAATAAGTCGCCAAGAAATTATTTCCCAAGTTACTCCTCTTTATTATATTTATTATAGTATTGTTGAATCCTACATTAATTTGGGACAAATAGATAAAGCCATAGAGTATGTAGAACTCAGTAAAAATAGAACTTTAGTTGAACTTATTGCTAACCGCAACTTATATCCTAAAGGCGATATTTCACTCACAATTATCCGAAAATTAGATCGACTTCGGAGAGAGATTACTATTGAAGAAAAGCGACTAGCTATTGAACAAAATAATCACACTGACTACAGTAAACCTAAACTAACTGACTGTAGTAAACTTAATCAACTTCAACAAGAGTTAGATAAATTAATTTCACGAGAAATTAACTCTATTGACGCTGCTTTTCAACTTACACAAAAAGTTGAATCTATTACTTTTGGGGAGATGCAAAATTTAATTGATGACCAAACAGCAATTATTGAATGGTATGTTACAGATAATCAAATTATTACATTTATTACGACTCGTCATTACAATCAACCACAAATTTTACAATTTTGTTTTGTTGATATAAACAGTCTAAAAATTGAAAGGGAAAGCTGTCTCAAAGAAGATGTAGAACAAGAAGTAATCAATAGTAGGATTAAGATACTTTCCGACCAAGTAACAACCTCTCAAATACCAGTTAACAAAAATTTTCTATTTCAAGATAAACGCGCTTTTGATGAATTTGTTGCTCCAATAAATAAATATCTGAACCTCTACCATTTTGATAAACGACAATGGCAAAGTGAACTATCATTTTATCTAAGAAATTTTGCTCAAATCCTACATTTAGATGAAATTATTTCCCATATTCCTCAACAATGCCAGAAAATTATCTTAATTCCCCATCGCTTTTTACACTTATTACCAATTCACGCTTTTATCTTAAATGATGGTAGTTATTTGTTAGATAATTATGAAGTATCTTATTCCCCAAGTTGTAGATTATTGCAACTGATTAAAAATCAGCAACGTCCTAACTTTGACAAGTTATTTGCTATTCAAAATCCTACGAACGACTTAATTTTTACTAACTTAGAAGTAGAAACAATTAGTTCGTATTTTGATTCGGCTGAAATTTTAGCGAAAGAAAAAGCAACCAAAACTGCTTTCAAGACTTATAGTGAATTTTCATCAGTTAACTGTCTTCATTTTTCATGTCATAGTAGTTTTAATACTAATTCTCCTTTAGAATCATCTCTATTATTAGCTGATGCTGAAACTTTGACCTTAGCTGAAGTCTTTGAGCTTAACTTGAGTCAATGTCGTTTAGTTAGTCTATCAGCTTGTGAAACGGGATTAACAGATTTTAATGATTTAAGAAGTGATGAATATATTAGTTTTCCTAGCAGTTTTATTTACGCAGGAAGTTCTAATGTTGTTAGTAGTTTGTGGAGTCCTGATGATCTATCTGCTGCTTTACTAATGATTAAATTTTATCAAAACCTTCACCAAAATTTTACTGTATCAACTGCTCTTAATAAAGCTCAAATTTGGTTGCGAAATATCACTAAACAAGAATTACGAGATATTATTAAAAAATTACATAAATGGATTGAAAATAATCAACTTCCTATTAATGAAAATCTAGAACGTAAGCTTAAATATCAACTTAAATATCGTCTCCAGCTACTATCAAATAGCGAACAACCTTTTAAAGATCCTTTCTATTGGGCTGCGTTTTCTGCTATTAGTCAGTAAAGTCAATATAATCCCTCCCCCTCCTAAAAGTTACTTTTATTTAAAATACGTCGGTTTTCTTTTTGTAAAGCACAAACTTCTGCGTGTTTCTGTCCAATATATTCTTACCGTTGACCTTGAAAAATCTGTTCAACCGTCAAATTCAATTCGGGAAAAATTAGAGACTTATCAATCAAATCTTTTCCTCTCAAATGTTGTACTTGATATTCTCCATTGAGAAGCTGATAAATAGAAATCGTTGGTTGTTTCGGATACCCAATAAAACGAACACCTCCTATCCCTAAATAATCGACTATCCAATATTCACGAATACCCATTGCTTCATAATCAATTAATTTATAACCATAATCATCGCGCCAATTTGTACTAACTACTTCAACCACTAAAGGAATTGATTCTCCATGAATAAGAGTTGATTTATCATTCCATAATGGCTCATTAATCAAATTTTGGCGATTCATAATTAGTACATCTGGATTATAACCAGTTTCCTTATCTTTTAGCTTAATTAATGCCTTCTGAGGAATACGATAAGGTAATTTCATCCTTATATATTCTAGGGTTAATTCTTGAATAAGAAATCCGGTAATATCTTCATGTTTTCCTGTGGGTTGCATTTCGATAATTTTGCCTTCGTGTAATTCATACCGTCTACTTTCGGGTAGCCATTCAGTAAATTCATCAAAGGTTATTAATTTTTGTAATAATTGAACCATAAATATTCTTGCTTTTCCCTAATTTCATAATAACATAGCGGTCGTAAATAAATTGTAATTTCATCCTAGAGGTTTGGTTTCTAAACCAAAGTAAAAATGGGGTTTGGAGACCAAACCCCTACAATCTTTTTTCAGAAATAATTGAGAATTTCTATATTTCTTACTAAGGAAACTTTCATGTAGTCAAAACTCTTAAAATTGCTTCCTTCCACTCCGTTCCAGTCGCAATGACGTACTTTTCAATAATGGATAATGGATAATGGATAATTACCTCTCCCTAAAAGGGAGAGGATTGACCAAAAAGGAAAAAATTTATTTTCTTCCCCTTGAAAGGGGAGGCTTTAAACCTGAATTATCTAATTATTTAATTATTTAATTGTTTAATTGTTTCGGTAAATTTTCCCACCTACCTAATTAAAT